>CAZZAH010000314.1:2736-5578 GCA_964652115.1 uncultured bacterium
GGCACGTCGCGCATGTCGTCGTCGTACCAGATGACCGGCGCGTCGCGCAGAGGCTCGCTCGCACGGCTCGGCGCGACGAAGGCCAAGGTGGTGAGCACGAGTGCCCAGCTCGCGCGCACGCTAGCGAACCGGAACAGGGTTGCGGCCGTGATAAAGATCTCCCCGCTTGAATTGGAACAGCTGATCGCCGCGCAGACGGAAGACCGTCTCCTCGCGGCTTCGCGCGATCTCGATCCGTCCGGTCAAGCCGCCCACCCCGATGAAGCGAAAGCCTCCGCCGAAGGACGAGGTCGTGTTGGGAAGCGAGACCTCGCGCTGGTGGTCGAACACCTGGCCGAAGTCGCCGAGCAGATAGGCATCGAGCCCGCCTTCGCCGACCTGACGCGGCGCCCAGACCGGCCAGCGATACTCGACCGTGAGCGAGGTCATGCCTCGGCCGCGCCAACGGAAGTCCTTGTAGCCGCGGAAGAGATCCGGGTCGTCGTTGGTCATCAGCCGCTGGAAGGGGACGCTCCCGTCGATCGGATCGATCCACGAGTAGAAGCCGCGGACCGCGAGCGCGCGCTGCGTGAACCAGAGCGGCACGAACTGCTGCGCTTCGGCGCGCCAGGTCCAGAAGGCGACGTCGGAGCCGTCGGTGCTCTCGAAGCGCGCGCCGACCGCTCGCGCGAAGCGTCCGGTCTCCGGGCGTCCCTCTTCCTTGGTGGTGTCGAGGTGGAGGCCGGCGGAGAACTGCACGCCATCGGAGCGGTGCCCGTATCCGGCAGGGATGCTCCCGGCGAAGACCTCGCGCAGCGGTTCGCCGAACGAACGGTTGGTCGCGCGCGCTCCCATCGCGGAGTAGAGCGTGCCGAGCTCGGCCGCGAGACCGCCTCCGACTTCGTGCGCGTAGGTGAGCCCGGTCCAGGTCAGCTCCTGCTTGTAGCGGCTCTCGGCGTCCTTCTTCGACTCGGGTCCGGTGCCGAAGTACTGCGCTTCGGGGCGCAGGTCATAGCCCGCGCCGAGCTCGGTTCGCCCGCGTTCCCTCTGTCCCCAGCTGATGCCGAGGCTGGTCTTGTGCCGGCCCCTCACCGTCGACTGCTGGCGGAGCTTGAAGCGGTTGTCCGGACCGAAGAACTTGTCGTGCAGCACGGTGAGGCCGCCGCCGAATCCCGACAGGCCGCCCGCGCGCATGTTGATCAAGACGCCGAAGGGTCCGCGCCGAGGTGCGAGCAGCTTCCCGACCCGGTAGAGCACGTGGGTGTCGTCGAGGAAAACCACGCTCTTCCCGGCCGCATAGGTCACGCCACGAAGCGGGAGCCTCGCCACCTCGTACGGCGCGAGGAGGGCCGTCTCCCAGAGGGGGGTCGGTCGCTGCCGGAGCATGGCGGTGGTCGAGTCGGAGCGGGCGGGGAAGTCGCCCCAGTAGCTCCGCTCCTCGGCGACGGCGGACGACGGCTGCGCAAGCAGCGCGAGAAGTGGCACAATGCTCAGCCGCAAGCTCATTCGAGCTGACCTCACATCAGACTTAGGGATGGAATGCGAACGAGTCGGAATCGCGAGAGGCAATATGCGCGACGAGGAAAGCCGAGGTCAAGAATGCGACGGGCGGTGACACGCGAAGATGGAGTCTCGGGTGGGGCGGGGGCCTCCCTCCTTTCCGTCTTCGGCGCCGTCCTCGTGGGGCTCCTCCTCTCCGGCTTCACCTGGCCGTGGGACCTTCACGGCCCATGGCCGCAAAGCTCCGAGCGGCCGGTCGGGGTGCTCGAGCAGCCGAGCCTCGAGTCCGCCGTCGCCTCCGCGGGGGACCTCGACTCGTTGGGCTTTCGCTTCGCTGCCTTCGGTGATCAGCGCGCCTTGGCCGACGGCGAGTGGCAGGCCCTCCTTCGACACGTCGCTGCGCTCGACGCGACGGACGAAGGCCTCCTCTTCATGCTCGACACGGGCGACATCGTGCAGGACGGCCGGCACAGCGATCAGTACCGGATGCTGCGCGACATCTTGAGCGCTGCGCCGGGCCTTCCGTATCTCGTGGCCGTCGGCAACCACGAGGTGAGGAACAACCAAGATCCGAAGGCGCGGGAGAACACGGCGCGTGCGCTCGCCTATCTCTCGCCCGAGCTCGCGGCGGACCGGATGTATTACCGGAAGGACATCGGCCCGCTCACGCTGCTCTGCCTCGACAGCAACGACTGGGTCTACGGAGATGACGGCGGCGCGAGCGGCCTCGGCTCCATCGCCGCCGGAACGCGCGGCCGGGCGCAGATCGATTGGCTGGCAACGACGCTCGCGACCGTGCCGAAGGAGCGGCTGCTCGTCGTCGCGATGCATCATCCCTTCATGCAGTCGTCGATGGAGCACCTCGAGCAGGCGCGTGCCCTCTGGGGACTCAAGGTCGATGGAAGGTCGCTGCCCGATCTCTTCGCCGATCACGGCGTCGATTTGGTCCTGGTGGGACACACCCACACCTACGAGCACTTCCGGCTTCGGCGGGAGGACGGCGCGGGCTTCGACCTCGTGAACCTCTCGGGCCGTCCGCGCACCTCGTTCCTCTGGATCGGCGACGGGGCGCGGCGGGCGCGCGACATCCGCGGCCAGGAGCGGGCGTGGCTTACGGAGCAGAGCTTCGCGCAGGTCGATCGATGGGAGATCTCGCAGCTCGAGGTGATGCTCGAGCAGGAGGCGGATCAGGTGGCGATCCTGAACGTGCGGCCGGACGGAACGCTCGGCTACGACGTGCGCTTCCTCGACGACGCGGCGGCCGAGGGCGCGGTCACCCGTTACCGCGGAGAGGTTCCGTGATCGCGACTACCGCGCGAAGGTGACGATGCCGTCGTCGCCGCAGAACCCTTCGCGGAAGGCG
>CAZZAH010000315.1:0-1568 GCA_964652115.1 uncultured bacterium
CCTTGTGCGGGTCGTGGCACGCAAGGCAGTTACCTTCCGCCGCCGGCGGATGCGGGAACTTCCGATCGACGAGCTTCTCCAGATCCCCGTGGCAGGAGGTACAGAGCTCGGGCGCCTGCGCAACGAGCGGGCCGCCGGTTGGGGTCGTGTGACAGGCCTCACAGTTGCCGGTGCGATAGGGCTCGTGGCCGCCGACCATCAAGAGAGCGTGCTCGCTGCTGCCGTGAGGCTCGTGGCACGCCTGACAGGGCGCTTGCTTCCAGCCTTCGCCGCTGTGCTTGGCCGCGAGCGCGTCGCGTGATCCACCATGGCAACTCAAGCAGAGCGGCTCAGCCTCTGTCTTCAGAAGCGCGGGCCTCGTGTTGCCGTGAATCGAATGGCAGGTGCCGCACTTCTCCTCGGTCGCGGGCGGATGCCCTCCCGCCGCGATGCTCGCCTTCACGTCCTCGTGGCATGCGAGGCAAGCGAGCTCGCCGTCGTAGCGGCGGGCCAGGCCTTCATCCTTCGAGTTGTGCGGCGAGTGACAGACCAAGCAGTCACCACGCTCGGGCGCGGGATGGCCCGACTTCATCGCGCCGGTCGCGGCTTGCTCCGCGTGGCAGCCGGTACAGAGCTCCGGAGGATTCGCGATCAACACTAGCTTCTGATCGAAGCCGTGACGCTTGTGGCACGACTCGCACTTGCCTTCGGCCACCGGCACGTGCTGATGGCCATCCTTGAACTTCTCCACCGCGTCCTGGTGGCAGTCGACGCATTCACGACCCGCCTTTTGCTTCGACGCGGAATAGCTCGCCGCCAGGGGCAACGAGAGCGCCAGGGCCAGGGCGACCGCGATCCCGATCCACTTCGCGGCGCGTTTCATGGGGTATCCCTCCTGGTGGTGGGGGCCTTCGTCGAGTCGATCTCTGCCGGCAGCGGAGGCTCGAAGCCCGGCGCCCAAATGAGCGAATCGACCTGGAACGAGAGCTGCGAGCTCGGAGCGAAGTGGGGCACGTCGGTCAGAAAGGCCCAGTCCACCTCGATCTTCTTACCCAGGTTGTACACCTCGATCTTGACCGCGGGATTGCGGAGCTCCTGCGAGCGGCTGATCACCTTCTTCGTCTTGTCGTCGATGGCGAAGTCCGGCACGAGGTCGACGACCTTGCCGTAGTACTCCGTATCCCCGATCTGAAATTTCTCGCCCGGCACCACGAGCTCGGTCTCCTGGAAGTCGGGGTGGAGCCGATGGGTAACGTGGAGCTTGACCGCCTTGAGCGGCGAGTCACAGCCCTGAGCGAAGAGCAGGCACGCGCCGAGTAGCAACGCGCCAACGCTTGCCTTCGATCGAGAGTCAAGGCGAGGAAGCGGGCCGGGGAAGAGCTTCATCGTGTGTTCTCCCGTGATGCGCGATGCGCAGGGTCGATCGGAGGGCCGGCCCGGCAGACCGAGCGCATCGACTTGGCGAGATCGTGCGAGATCACCGCCGCGAGTCGATCCGCGCTGCGGATCCGCCCCAAGCCGAAGAACGCTTCGCCGTCGTCTCCTTCACGCGAGGCCGATCCGCCCCAGATCACGTCGCCGTTCGAGGC
>CAZZAH010000315.1:1668-5566 GCA_964652115.1 uncultured bacterium
GGGTGGTACCTCAGTCCGGAAGGCGACGGACCAGTTCGGCCGCGACCTCTTCGGTCAGCTCCGAGAGGGTTCGCGCTCCGCCGATCCCGAGCAGCGGAATGCTAGGCCCGCCGCGTCGCGTCACGCTGGTCGACCAGACGATCGTGCCGCTGCCGACGTCGACCAGCCGCACCTCGACCGACACGAGCGGCCGCTGCGTGCTCGAGCCTTCGAGATAGTCGCGCACCGTTCCCTCGAAGATGCCCTGCACGCCGGTCGAGTCGCCAAGCGCCTTCAGTCGATCGAGCGGCAGCCCGATCGGAGGCGCCGTGTTCCCACCGACGAGAATGGTGTAGGCGGAAAGAAATTGTCCCGGCTCCGCCACCGTGAATCGACGCGAGTAAAGAAGGTGCGTGGTGAAGGCTGAGCACATCTTGTCGCCCGACAAGCGCTCGTTGGTCAGCGAGGCGAAGGGCAGAACGCCGACCTTCTCGTAGTAGCCCCAGTCGGCTTCTTCATGGAGAAAGGCGTTGCCGCCGGCGCAGCCGAAGAGCACGAGTAGGAGGATCGAAGCCACGATCCAACGCGTACGCATGAGCGTTCCTCCCCTTCCCATCCGGCACCCAGCCTAGAATCGCTGCAGGAGCGACGCGCTCCAAAGACTCGTCCCCGCGCTGGCCGACGGCAACGCTCGATTCTGCGAGACGGTGAGCTCCCATGACCGCGAGAAGTGAAGTCGACAGGTGCCCCCGCTCGTGATTCCGAAGGCGCGGCCCCTTCGCTCATCGGTGTCCGAAGCGCGCAGGACGCTCCAGTTCCACGAGAGATCGCCCCATCGCCACGGCACCGACGCGCTGCCCGAGACGCCGTACTTGGTCCCCGACGCCTGCTCACGAAACTGGTGGCCGTCGTAGCGAAGCGTGAACGATCCCCCTCGCCTCAAGCTCAGAATCCCCTCGACCGTATAAAAGGCGCGGTCCATGTGACGGAGGGAAACCCGCCGGCCCAACCGATCGGACTGAGCACTCACGTGGACTTGTACAGGATCGAGCGGGGTCAGGCGAAGCTCGATGTTTTGCGCCACGCGGTAGCGCTGCCCCGGGTCGACGCCCTCGAGTGCCTGACCGGTCCAATCGACGGAGAGGGTCGCACCTGGACGAATCGGCCCATCGAGCCGAAGCCCTAGCTGATCGGAGGGTGTGCTCGTTCCGCTTTGAGCCAGAACCCAGTTCCGCGCCGCGGATGCGGTGGCGAGCATTTCAGGAAGAACGCGGCGACGGCTGACGACCTGCGCGCGCAAGTAATCGCTGACGGTGCTCACCCCGCGAGTGACCTGCTCCTGATAGGTGCGGACGACGCTGAGGTCGGTGCCGGACCAAGGCTCCAAGCGTGCGTTGACGCTGCTGTCGAGGTTGCGATCGTTCTGATCGGCCACGCCACGAATCCGGTAGCGAGCCGTTTCCCAGTTCGCGTCGCCGCCCAAGGACCAGTGGCGCGAAGGGCGAAAATTCAGGCGGCCTTCGACGTCGTCACGGTAGCTTCGCTTGGGCGTCGTACTGCCGGCCGCGTCGCGATTCTGCACGTGACGCAAGCCGAGACCGCTCGTGATCCAGCGACCGAAGGCGCGTTGTGATTCGGCGCCGACCTGGGTCTCGCGAAGGGTGCGGTGCACCGGAGTTCCGCCCGGCGTGGGGAAACCCGCGATCCCGCGAATGGAGCGTGAGTCCTGCCAGCGCTCGGAGTAGTCGAAGTCGACCCCGCGCACACGGTGAGCCAGCATCAAGCGCTGCTCGTCCACGCGAGTGTTCGAGGGCACGCCGAGCGAGCCCAGCCCACTGTACTCACGATCCCGTTGACTCGATTCGAAGCGAAGATTCGGCAGTCCTTCATGGTGGAACTGCCCACCCCATGAGGTCTCGGACAAGCGCCAGCCAGGCGGTTGATAAATCGACACGCGCTGGTCCGGGCGGTTGCGGAAGAAAAGGTCGAGCGGCGTACTCCTGAACTGGACGTCGCCACGCCCACGGAACACGTGGGCGCGTTGCTCGAAATTTTCTTCGCGCTGCAGTTGCCCGATGAAAGAGAGGGACCGGTCGGAGCCAAGGCGATAGAGGGTGCGGCACTCAAGCACTTGGTCAGATGTGCGGAAACTCCCGCTTGCGAGACGGGAGGAGAGGTAGGTCGAATGCAGACGAAAGTAGACCTCAGCCCGCGCCGGTCCTGCGCAACTTGCGATGGCAAGCGCCACGATGCCAGCTCGCGCGCGCATCAGTGAGTCCCCTCTCCGGGGTGATGCACGTTGTCGCTGGTGGGAGTGGAGTAGTCCGCTCCGTGGCACTCAAAGCAGCCTCGCGGACTGTTCGCGTAGTGCGCGTCGTCCGACGAGAGGCTGTTCATCACGATGCCATCGACCGTGATCGAGCCCGGCACGCCATCGGCCGGGATATGACAGCCGAGGCAGAAGGCCCTGCTCTCGGCCGGATTCGTTCGGGTGTCGACCAGTCCCTTCCAGTCGGGTCGCTGGTCGCTGATCAAAAAAGTGTTGGGCGATACGCCATCGCCCCCGCGAGATCCGTGCGGGTTATGACAGTCGAAGCAAGGCAGCGGGTCGCCGGCCCGCATGTAGCTCGGCCAGGAGAGCGCGATCGCGGGATTCCGCCGAATCTGATGCCCGGCGCGCGAGTCGTTGTTGATGCCGTTGTCGTAGTAGTCGGCGATCGCTCGGTTCGGCTCATCCATTCCGATCGGGCCGCTCGGCCCGTGACAGTCCAGGCACGCCGCCATGCGCACCGAGGCGCGACCGGACCAATCCCCGCCCCAAGGTTGGTACACGGCCTTGAGTAGGTCATGGTCGCTCGCGCCTTCGTGGGGGTCATGGCAGTTGCGGCAGAGGCCGGTGCCGTCGTCGTCTTGCAGCGGCATGTCGGCGTCGTTGCGGTGAGGCGAGTAGAAGTGGCCGTTCGCCGCAGCGCGCGGATCTTCGTAGACGAGCATGCCGGCCCAACGGACTCGCCTGAGCACGCCCGGGATACGCTGGCCGCCGGCATTGGTCTCGAAGTAACCCGGTGCGCTCGAAAACTCGGGCAGCCGGTCCTGCTCCTGCGCGGGGTATCCCGAAGGTTGCTGATCGTGGCAGCCGCCACTACCGCCCGCACCGTAGCAAAGCTGATTGTCGTTCGGCGCGAAGAGCACCTTCGGCTCTGGGCTTTCGCCCAGGTTGTCGTGCAGCGGATGGCACTGGCCGCACTCACCGATGGTCGGAGGATTGGTCGGGATGCGGTTCACCCCGTTGATCGCATCGGAGTGCGGATTCTCGGTCGGGGTCTGCGCGAGGCACATCAGGGAGAGCAGCACGAGCGGTCCGCCGGGCACGAACATCGGTCTCCCTCCTTCCTCGCCTGTTGTGAGGAGGGCACGGTACGCGATGCGCCCCGTGCCCCCTGTCGTGTCGCTCTTCCGTCCCGCCACCTGCTCCCCAGGGTGCCGGGTAAGGGCGCCGGGGCGGAAGTCATGCTCCGCCTAGACGGAGCGGCAAGCCGTCATCCCTGAATGTGACACTGCTTGCACAGATCCTTGGCGGCAACGCCGTCGTCGCCCTCTTCAGTCACGGTCCCGGTGCCCTTCATGAAGATGAGGCCAAAGGCGTGCTTGTTGCCGTGCGCCTTGTGGCAGCTCATGCAGGAAGGAGTCACGCCGGCGGTGGGAGGATCCCACGAACCGGTCGGGCTCATGACATGCACGCGGTTCACGCGGCTGGCGAAGGTCGTCAAGCTCGAGTGTCCACCCGTGAGCCCACCGATGTTGGCATCGGCGTTCGGGTGACGCAGCCACTCTGCACCGGTGGCGTCGCCGCCGACTTCCGGACCGCCCTTGGCGCCGTGGAACTCGGTGTGGCAACCCTTGCAGAACATCGCGTACT
>CAZZAH010000316.1:0-5542 GCA_964652115.1 uncultured bacterium
AACGGCCGGAGGTGCTCGCCTGCATGCACGGGAGCGCGTGGCGAGGCGACGGCGCCGAGCTGTTGCGCGCCCTTGCCCGAAGCCTGGAGCGGCAGGAGCAAGTCGCGGTGCGGTAGAAGGGACCGGAGCGGCGCTCAGGCGCTTGGCACCGTGACGTCGCATCCGTAGAATCGCTCGCCATGGACCAGCGGTCGCACACGCCGGGAGCGCGCGAGCAGCGGCTCGTCGCGATGCTGCACTCGATGTCGCGTGCGCTCTCGGGCGCCGCGACGCTCCCCGCCGCGATCGGTGAGGTCACGGAAGCGGCGCGTGACCTGATCGAGTTCGAGCGTGTGGCGGTGCTTCTCCTCGAGGCTGACGGCTCGATGACCGTGCATGCATCGGTGTCGGGCGTTGCCTGGACCGAGGGACGGCATCTCGCTCGCGAGCACTGTTCGCCGCGACTGTGGATCGAGCCGACGCAGGTCGATCGGATTCGCGACGCTGCGCTCGAGCTCGACCCCACCTTTCCCATGGATCGCGAGATCGTGGAGCGTGGGACGCGATCGATCCTGCGCGCGCCGCTGAACGGGCGCGGCGGCCCTCTCGGATGGCTCGTGTTTGGCGCACCAAGCGCCGACCTCTTCGACGAAGCGGATGAGGCGACCGCCTCGGCGATCGCCAGCCTGGTCTCCATGGCGCTCGAGCACGAGCGGCTTCTCTCCGCCGAGGTGAGGCGTCGTTCACGCCTCGCGGCGGTCGATTCGATGCTGCCGGAGCTCGGTCAGGGGCACGAGCTGAGCGAGATCGCACTCGAGCTCTCACGACGCGCGCAAGGGATCTTGCCGCACGACGCGCTCGCGGTCGGCGTGATCCACGCGGGGGGCGCGCTTCTTCATGTCGTGGAAGGCGCGGCAGGCGGCACTTCGTTCGAGGTGCCGCCCGCATTTCTCCAAACGCAGATCGCCGGGCTCGCGACCAACCGATCGCTGCTCGTTCGCGAGATCGAAATCGTGGACGCGCCGACGCGTCGCGTGCGGCTGCACTACGCGCGTGGGGAGCACCGTTTCGAGGAAGAGGGCAACGTGCCGGAGGAGGCGTACCAGCTACGCGCGCGGCTCGGGATCCGCTCGCAGCTTCGCGTCGGCGTGCATCGAGGCGAGCAGCTCGACGGGATGCTCGTCTTTTCCTCGCGGACGCCCGACCACTTCGGTCTCGAGGATGTAGAGATCGGCCTTCGTCTCGCTGAGCGTGTGTCGTTGCGCCTGGCGCAGGAGCGCATCGAGAACGAGGCGAGGCGCGCGGGGGACTCACTCGAACGAGCGAAGGCGCTGGAAGCGAGGGTCGAGGCGCTGCAGCGTGAGCTTGAGTCGGCGCGCGCGCGGCACGCGGTGGTCGGCGTGTCGCGTTCGTGGCGCCAGGTACTCGCGCACGCCGCGCAGGTCGCGAAGGTCGACACGACGGTGCTCCTCACCGGCGAGTCGGGTACCGGCAAGGAGGTCGTCGCGCGCTTCATTCATCACGCGTCGAAGAGGGCGGACGGTCCCTTCCTCGCCCTGAACTGCGCGGCGCTGCCGGAGCAGCTCCTCGAGGCCGAACTCTTCGGGCACGAGAAGGGAGCGTTTACCGGAGCGGGTGCGCTACGACTCGGGCGAATCGAGCAAGCCAAGGGGGGCCTTCTCTTCCTCGACGAGGTGGGGGAGATGAGCGCGAGCCTTCAAGCGAAGTTCCTTCGCGTGCTGCAGGAGCGGGAATTCCAGCGGCTGGGCGGCTCGGCGACCCTTTCGACCGATGTACGCGTGGTGGCGGCCACGAATCGCGATCTCGCTGCCGCCATTCGACGTGGTGACTTTCGCGAGGATCTCTTCTATCGGCTGAACGTGTTCGCGATCAATCTTCCGCCGCTTCGCGAGCGGCCGGAGGACGTGCTGGCGCTCGCGGAGCACTTCCTGAAGGAGCTTGGTCCGGCGCTCGGCGACGGTGATCCGGGGCTGACCCCAGCGGCGCGCACAGTCCTCCGCGAGTATCGCTGGCCGGGCAACGTCCGCGAGCTTCGCAACGCGATCGAGCGCGCGCTGATCTTGGCAGATGGCGGGCTGATTCAGCCGGAGCACCTCGCCTTCGCGCCGAGCCTGCGATCTTCGAACGAGCCGCCGACCGCGCCCACGGAGCTCGATCGACTGCCGCCCGACGGGATCGACCTCGAAGCGATGGAGCGCGGCTACGTGCAATGCGCGCTCGCCCAGGCGGCCGGCAACAAGAGCAAGGCGGCTCGCCTCCTCGGACTCACGCGCGCGCAGCTCTACACTCGACTCGAGAAGTACAGCCTGTAAGCCGACGTACGGCGGGCGACGACTGCGGACGGATCGACAGCCTGTCGACATTCCCGCACCCCCAGGGCCGTCCATTTCCGGATCGCGAACGCCGGCGCGCACGCAAGTGGTTGCGAGAACATCACGTCAAGCGACGTGCATGGATTGGCACCGACCTTGACCTTCCTCCTGCATGCCGCCGATGACCGGCGGCGAAGGAGGAAAGTATGCAGAAGCACATCGGATCTATCGCGGCACTCGGCATGGGAACCCTGCTCACGACGCTCGGCATGAACCTCGCGACGGCGGGCGACGCGTCGACCCCCACGATCAAGCCGACAGCGGCCGGCTACACGCTCGAGGTCTTTTACATGGACGCGCCCGAGGACGGCATCGCAGCGACCAACAGCGGGGACAAGCCGATCCCGCCCTATCCCGCAGGCATCGGGGTCTTCGCGGAGGATCGGATCAGCCAAGGCTTCGTGCTCCTGACCAAGCTGCGCGATGCGAACGGCACCGTGGTCGGCTTCACCTCCGAGCAGGAGGTCGTGGCCCCCGAGAGCGATGTCCTCGCGGGCAAGCTCCTCACCACGACGACGTGGACGCTCACCCTGCCGGGACGCGGCACCATCTTCCTCGCGGAGGACGAGAACCAGAGCGAGTTCGCGCGGAAAGCGGCCGGCCCCGCACTGATGCAGGGTCGCGAGTGGAACGAGCCGTGGACCTTCGTCACCACTGCGGGTCCCGATCCGCGCCAGCGCGGTGTGATCGTGGGCGGCACGGGCGAGTTCACCGGAATCGAGGGCACCTTCGTCGAGGTGACCCACCTCCGTCGCTTCACGCCGAACAAGGAGTTCTTCGGGACGATCGATCTGGAGCTCGAGTACCGGCTGGCGCCGGGCGCGCAGGTTGCCGACTCGGACTAGGCTGGATAAATCGCGACCATGGTACCGATGGGGACCGCAGGCAAGGCCCGCGGGGGAGGACATGTCGACCGCCGCTCCCCCGTGGGGTGCGGTGCGCCTGTCTCGCCCGCACGCCGATTCCCATCAGGATGAAGGTGGAGAGTTGACCAAAGGCGAGATCATGCACCGACGAGGAGCCGCTCTCTCACTCCGGCCGGCGGATCACCTCGATCTTCTGTCGATACTCCTCCATCCGCGGGATCGAGGTGAAGTCCTCTTGGATCGCTCCAGCCTCCAGCCCACGGCGCGAGAGCGAGAGGACGCCGTCCTCCGGAAGCACGTCAATCGGATTGAAGTGGGAGTCGAGCGTCACGATGAACCCCGGCCGGTCGTCCGGGCCGATCCAGACGTTGATGCGGGTCGGAGGCGGGTCGGTCGAGACCTCGACCATTCGGGCGGTGTAGCCCGGCGCATCCAACAAGCGGCAGTGCGCTGGAATCGGCGGAAAGATCACACGCGCAAAGGCCGAGTCGAACGGGGCTGTTTCCGATCCGGTGAACGGTCCGCCTGAAGCCCAGCCGGCGAAGTGCTCGGCGTCCAATCCCACGAGCGTCGCCCGTTGGCCCAGTGTCGCGTCATCGCCCCCGTTGCTCGTGCCGCAAAAATACAGTTCAGGTTTGTCGTTCCCGTCGAGGTCGGCGATCACAGGGTTGAAGATATATCCACGGTGCCCGTAGAAGCCGTGCTCGAGGCCGTCGGCGTCGAGCCAGAGCAGGCAGCACGGGCTCTCGGGCGAGGCTTGGATCGTGACCACCATATCGATTCGCCCGTCCACATCGAGATCGACCGGCGTGATCGCCTCGACGCCGAGGCGATTGCTCTGATAGGCCGCCTCCGGCAATGGGGCACGATGATACAGATCTCGCTCCCACCGAAGGTGCCCGGTTGGAAGATCGTATACATAGAGATGGCAGGGAGTCGTTCCAGTCTGCCACGTCCCAGCCACGAGCGCGGGGGATGTCCCTTCGGCGAACTGCACCACGCGGACTCCGTCGCGCGTGCCGCAGAGCGGACTCGAGAAGGTGAACTTCCGGGAGCGAGGTGGCAGCCCGGGCATGTATACGTGAACCACCGAGTGCGTATCGCCGAGGAGTTCGATCTTGGCGCGCTCGGCCTCCCAAGGATTGCCGAACCAGAACCAAAGCGCGGCCGCGAGAAGGAGGATCGGAAGCGCGAACAGGAGCGCGAGCCGCGAGCGATTCTCCGCGATTCGCGGGCGCGTGGCGGCGGGGAGTGGGCGAACCAGGCTGGGGTCATCCCATGCGTCGCGCAGGTGTGTCAATGGAACCAGTCGAGGCAGCTTAAGCGTCGGGTTGGTCGCGCCGAGGGTTGCCAACTCGTCTTCCGCTGTCGCGAGATTGTCGCGTGGGAGAGCGACGGTCGGTATGCCAGCTCCCGTTGCCGCCCTCACCTTGCACCGAAGCGTGTCGGTCGCTACCGGTCGCAGCGTGCCGTCAGGGCGCACCGCTCCTGTGAAAGCGACATCGCGGCGAGGCCACCGACTCTCGCTCCGCCGAGCAAGGCTCTCGAAGCCCATGAACGTGAGCGCCAGAGGTAACCCGATCGATCCGCCGGCCAGGTCGCCATCGGTGGTGTCGATCTCGATCTGATAGTCGAGCTGCGCCGTGGCGTATCCCAAGGTCGCCAGCGCCGCGGTGCGCGCGGTCGTGCCGATTTCGAGAATCGAAGGGTCCTTTTCGAGATCCTCGCGCCAGTGGATTCGCCGCCATGCGCCCGTCGGCCGCTGTGCGCTGACGCGGAGATCCGCCGGCAGCCCGAAGTCTGCGTTGCGACCCCAGAGCTGTTGTCCGCGCAAAACGAGGAGCACCAGTGCGACCGCCGGGCGCGGCCCGCGCTGCACCGCCTTCTTCGATTCCCAACGAGAGAGCGTGAGCGACGCCAGCCGGTCTCGGATCTCGCGGCCGGTCTCCGACGCGACGAGGCGCGGGTGGCCACCAAGCTCCCTTAAGTGCGTCAGCATCGTGGGATCGAAGAGGTGGAGTTCCTTCCCCTCGACCGCGCGCAGGCCATCGCGGACATCGAGTTCGTAGGCCGGGGTCTCGATGACCGAGTGAAGATAAAGATCCAGGAACGTCGACCAGTAGAAGAGGCCAAGGAGCGGTTCTTCGTAGCCCGCCGCGAGCCGACGCGTGACGTGGGACAGGCGGTCAATCGTGTTCAGGTCGGAGGGTTGCGGTCGCTTGACGTCAGGTGGCGTGAGTTCTTCCGGAGGCTCGGTCGGCGAGTCGGCGTCGCCTGCGCCCTTCGAGAGCTGCGAGTCTGTTC
>CAZZAH010000317.1:0-5522 GCA_964652115.1 uncultured bacterium
ATCGACGCCACGATGGCGGCCGAGCAGCGCGAGTCCGGCATCGAGCTCCGCTGGCAGCTCCCCTCCGAGGCGGAAGGCCTGCGCTCGCTGATCTATCGACGGTCGCTCGCGTTCGCGGAGGAAGAGGTGCCGCCCGCGCCGAAAGGCTTCGAGCTGATCGCCGGAGGCGCGTCGTTCGAGGGAGGCGGAGAGCACAGCTACCTCGACCAAGATTTGGAAGCGGACGCGTGGTACGCCTACAGCGTCGCGATCATCGAGGACAATGGAGAGGTGAGCTACACCGCGCCGGTCATCGCGCAGGCGCCGGCTTCGTTCGTCCGATTCGCGCTCTTCGCGCCCGCGCCGCGACCGTTCAGCGCAGCGTGCCGACTGAGCTTCGCGCTCCCGAACGCGCAGAACGCGAAGCTGGCCATCTACGACGTCTCGGGGCGCCGGGTGAGGACCCTCGTGCGCGGCGCGCTCGCGGCCGGACTGCACAGCAGGATTTGGGACGGGCGCGACGAGTCCGGGCACGAGACCGCGTCGGGCGTCTACTTCGCTCGTCTCGAGGCGAAATCGGGCGTCCTCTCCACGCGCGTCGTTCGCCTACGCTGATCGCCATCCCGGACCGGCCACACGTTCCGGCGACCTGTCCCGATCGGTTCACCCCGCGTGGTCGACGCTGCCGTCCCCTCCGGATTTCTCGCGTGAAATCAGGCGATTTCGCCTGAAACGCGCGTTGCCGCCCCCTTGGCACACGAAGTGATTCTCCGATTGCATCAGTCGAGCGTACCGCGGGGTCGTCCGGTGTTTGCCGGGCAAGGGGCTGCGGACGGAAAGGAGCCCAACAATGAAGTGGAACAGCATCCCGCGATCGGTCGCGCTATTGACCGGAGCTCTCGTAAGTGTCGCGGTCTGGAGCGGCTGCACCAAGGACTCGCCCCAGACGCCGCAGCCTTCAACCTCCGCCTACAACCTCAACGCTCCCATGGGAGGTTTTACCTCCGACGACGAACAGCCGGCCTTCGGGGACGAGAGCATCGCGCAGCTCGAATCCGAGGAGTCGGCGATCTCCGATCCGCTCAACGACTCGCTGGATCGGGGCGGCAACATCGAAGGCTATGCCCTCACGATTCTCTGGGGACGCTTTGATCGAACCCCGAACGGCGGCCTGGGCGATGAGGGGGACAGCACCGACGCGATGAACTGGACCGGTGGGCTGACCGCCACGCAAGGCGCGATCCTCGTCCGGCGCACCGTCGCCTTCGAGCGCACGGACCATGTGCTTCCGCGCCGTGACCAGAGCCTCGTCGAGTGGGTGAGCCAGACCCAAGACGGCTTCGATGGACTCCGCGTGGCGGTGATGCGCGCCATGGGGAGCGACGGCAGCACCGACAGCCTCTACTTCCACACCCCTTCGTACTCACGCGGCTTTGCCTTCTCCGAGCTGGCGGACCTAGACCTCGTGGTCGACGTCGATCAAGACGGCCACCAGGTACGCATTCAATCGATGGAGATCACGCCCAACGCCAGCGTGCGCGGGATGATCGTCGGACGTTGGGTCCACACGGCCGGCGCTCCGATGGGCAGCTTCGCCGGACGTTGGGTCGTCCCCGACGGCACCTCGGAAGGATTCGTCCGCGGCGTCTTCGGACGGAATGATCAAGGCGAGCAGGTCTTCTACGGCAAGTGGATCGACCGGACCGGTCGCTTCCAGGGATTCGTCAACGGCGACTATCAGGAGACCGACACCCACGGGCGGAACGGCGTGTCCGGCTCGCTCAACGGAGTGATCTCGAGCGGCACGGTGGAGAGCCCGACCAACATCGGCCGGCTGCGCGGCAAGTGGGCGATGGGCCTCTCCGGTCGCGGCGTGTTCGACGGAGCGTGGTGCATCGGCTGCCCGTAAGGTGCTCGATCCGACGTTTTCGTGAATCGGTAGCTGGTTAGACCATGCCCCTCGAAACCAAAGCCGATTCCGAGAGGGAGGAGAGCCGAAAGGCTCTCCTCCGTTTTTTTGTCCGCCGTGCCCGATGGTCGTAGACTGCCGACATGAAGGTTCGATCCCGCGCCCGTCGCGCCGAGGACACTCGTCCGGCCGACTTCCTTTGGATCGTCGATGGGCACAACGCCATCTTCGCCGTGCCAGAGTGGGAGCGCCTGCAGCTCGCGGGGCAAAAGCGCGAGGCGCGGCAACGCTTGGAGCGTCGACTGGAGGAGTTCGGACGCGCCATCGCGCGCCAGGTGTGGGTGGTCTACGACGGCAACCACCTCGAGCGAAACCCCGACGCGGTCGATCGGCCCTTCCTTCGAAGCTTCTACTCCCTCCCTCCGGAGGAGGCGGACGACCGGATTCGCTTCCTCGCGCAAAGCCAGGTGCGGAGCGGCCAGTCTCCGGTGGTCGTGACCTCGGATCGACGCACCTTGGCCCCTAGCCTCGCGACCGGTGTCCGATGGATGGAGGTTCGCGAGTTCCTGCAAGGTCCGGCGCGCGTCGCGTTCGAGCAACCGGAGAAGCGGACAACCGAGGGGATGGAGGACATCGAGCGATATTGGCTTGGCGAGGCTCCGCCACCCAAGTCGACTCAGCCGCGGGACGAGGACGACGAAGAGTAGATGCGCCTTGAGCCATGCCGCTCCGCTTCGTTACGCTCCGCCTTCGTTCTGGGGCATGTTGTATGGAGGGGAGAAAAGTGCGAGAGCTATCGAAGGTTTGGTCGCGAACGATCGGCCGTGGACGGGTGATGCAATGCTCCGCCGCGGTCCTGCTGCTGATGCTGGTGGCCGCGGGTGCCGCCCGCGCCGAGACCGCACCCCCTGCCGCGCCCGCCACGCCAAGCGCCGAAGCGACCGATCCCGCCGCGCTCGAGCAGAAGGAGAAGGAGCTCAAGTCCGCGCTGACCAAGAATCCGAAGGACGCGGACTCCGCTTACGCGCTCGGCAACCTCTACTACGACCAGGGCCGTCGCGCCGAGGCCGAGGAGCAGTACCGAAACGTCCTGAAGCTCAAACCGGAGATGATCCCGGCGCGGGTCAACCTCGGCGTCGTGCTGAATGAGGCGGGGAAGTCGGAAGAGGCGATCAAGGAATTCGACGAGGCGCTCAAGCGCTCGCCGGACGACATCACCGCCCTCTGCAATAAAGGGCAGGCGCTCTACGCTCTCCAGCACTACAACGACGCGATCAACCTCTACCGTCGATCGATCACCATCGATCCGAAGAGCCAGCTCGCGCATTACCTCCTAGGGATCGCCTTCGCTGACGCCGGTATCTACCGCGAGGCGGTGATCGACTGGCAGAAGGTGGTCGAGATCGACCCCAACACCGACGCTGCGCGCACGGCGAGCGAGGGTATCAAGGTGCTCCAGGACATGCTCCGGGGGCAGAACTGATCCGCGTCCTCGGCATCGCGCCATGAAGCGCGTCCTGGTCGCGATGAGCGGCGGCGTCGACAGCGCCGTCGCCGCCGCGTTGCTCGTGCGCCAAGGTCACGACGTCGCGGGCGTCACCTTCAAGCTCTTCTGCTACGGCGAGGCGGGCGCGAGCGAAAAGGCGTGCTGCGGCCTCGAAGGAGTACGCGACGCGCAGGCTTCGGCGCGACGGCTCGGCATTCCGCATGTCGTGCTCGATCTCTCGGAGCTCTTTCGTGAGCGGGTCTACGACGACTTCGCGCGCGAGTACGCCAACGGTCGGACGCCAAATCCCTGCGTGCAGTGCAACACGCACGTCAAGTTCACGCCGCTCCTCGCTTGGGCCGAGGCGAACGGTTACGACACGATCGCGACCGGACACTACGTGCGTCGGATCGAGCGCGAGCTCGAAGGTCGCCGGCACTCGCTCCTGGCGCGCGCCGAGAATCTGGAGAAGGACCAGAGCTACGTGCTCTGGGGCGTCCCCTCGAGCCTGCTCGATCGCTGCCTCTTTCCTCTCGGCGAGCTGAGCAAGCCGGAGGTTCGCGAGGTCGCGCGAGATCTCGGTCTTCCGGTCTGGGACAAGGGGGAGAGCCAGGACATCTGCTTTGTCGATGAGCGAGGCTACGTCGAGGTGCTTCGCGAGTCGCTTGGCGAAGAGCATCCGATGTTTCTCCCCGGGGAGATCCAAGACGCGAGTGGACGAGTGCTCGGGCATCACACGGGGCTCGCGCACTTCACGGTCGGGCAGCGGCGTGGCCTCGGCCTTGGCGGCGGGGATCGGCTGCACGTGATCGCGATCGAGACCTCGACCAACGTGCTTCGCGTCGGCAGGGAATCCGAGCTCGCCGCGAGCGGGCTCTGGGCCTCCGACCTCAATCTCTTCGTTTCGAAGGATGAAGTGGAGCGCGCGCCGGTCGAGGCGAAGATTCGATACCGCCATCAACCGGCCGAGGCGGTCGCGCGCTGGGAAGGCGAGCGGCTCTCGCTGGAGTTCACTCTTCCGCAGCAGGCGGTGGCGCCGGGGCAGTCGTGCGTGCTCTACCGGGACGGGGCCCTGCTCGGGGGAGGCCGCATCGCGGAGGCGCGCATGCTCCCGACACAGCCGACGGCCGAGGTCGTCCGGGAAGACAGCTTCGCGGTCTGACCGCAACGAATGCGAAGCTGCCGCTGAGGTCTGTTGACACGGTTTCTAAGCTGCTGCTACGTTGCCGCTCCCGGGAGGGATGGCCGAGTGGTTTAAGGCGGCGGTCTTGAAAACCGCAGGTCGAGAGACCCGTAGGTTCGAATCCTACTCCCTCCGCAGGTCGAGCGGTGACGCTCGGAAGGGAAGCTCGGGGGAATGGTGTTGCCGGAGAGGTGGCCGAGTGGCTGAAGGCGGCACATTGCTAATGTGTTGTGGGCTAAAACTCACCGGGGGTTCGAATCCCCCCCTCTCCGCAGGCTGAGAATCAGGCCGAGCGCCCTGGGGCGCGGGAGGCCTTGTACAGATCGTTGTGCGCCCATGGCTCAATTGGATAGAGCGTCTGACTACGGATCAGAAGGTTGGGGGTTCGACTCCTCCTGGGCGCACATCTTTATCGAATGCCCCGGAATCCTCCGCTAGAGGCGGAGTGATTCCGGGGATTCGTCTGCCCGGCGGAATGGCATCTCGCCGCGTGTGATCGAGGGCTGCCTCGAGCGCGCGTCGGATGGTTCTTCACATGGGGCGTGAAGAGGGGGCTCGCCCGGGAGGGAATCGATGCGGAAGCTCGCATGCGGACTCCTAGGTGCCGCGCAATCGGGTCGTGTGCTGTTTGGTCGTGTGCTGTTTGGTCGTGTGATCTTGGGTTGTGGGATCTTGACCGTCGCGCTCCTCGGAGCCGCGGGATGTAAGTCGACCGGCGGAGTCGATGCGCCTCGGGCGTACATCGCGCCGGATTGGGGTGATCAGAAGATCCAGACCGTCGCTTTCATCGGTCTCTCGGGGGCGACCACCGACGAGAACGAAAGGAAGATGGCCGAGGACATCGTGCAGCAGGAGCTAAGGAGTAGCCAGTCGCGCTTCCTCGTGCTGCCGCGAGAAGCGGCGTCCGATCGCGCGCAGAAGGCAGGGGCGAAGGACGATCTGAAGCGGGTCGGCGACGTGTGGAG
>CAZZAH010000318.1:0-5516 GCA_964652115.1 uncultured bacterium
TCAAGCGACGCACGCTCGGTCCCAGCCGCTTGATCTCGTCCTCGAGCAGGAGCCCGGTCTCTCCGAAGACGATCGTGCGACGAAAACCGAGCGGCGCCTGCCCGCTCTTCGTCATGAGGAGGTTCCGGATCCAACCCTTGATGTCGTAGGCGAGCTTGGTCTGCCAACCAACCGCGAGCATGAAGATCCGGAAGCCGATCATGGTCACCGGCGTGAAGAGCTTCATCACCATGAAGTGCGTTTGCCCTGTGATCTCGAAGCGATCGCTCGCGCGCACCACGCCGTTCGGCTGCGCGGGATCGACGTCCGGCTTCCAGGGGAGCTTCTCCTCCCCCACCTGCGCGACGTACTCGGGATCGATCCACTGCGAGGTGACGACCTTGTCGTTGTCGAGCGCGGCGAGGAAGCCGCAATCGTTCTCGACCGACTGACCCTTGTCGGTGCGAAAGAGCTTCAGCACGCCGCCCTTCGCCATGTTGATCAGGCAGTAGTAATCGCGTCCCTTGGGATCGCGACCCTTACGTGCGTGGATGCGCGCGCCCGGCCAGGTGTGCGCGAAGGGCTCGCGCTCGAACGGCAGCGGCGGCATCGGATCGGGCCGCTCGCTCCAATCGATCCACGACTGCATCAGCTCCGGGATGCGATAGAGGAAGTAGCGATCCTCCTGAATCTCCGGCGGCACCAGCGTGCCCTGCGAGAGACCGAGCAGGAGATGCTCCGCCACCGCCGACGCAAGCCCGACGCCCTTGCCGCCATAGACCTCGAAGCCGTGCGGATAGAAGTGCAGCGTCTGCCGCGAGCCCATCGAGCCCGCGTAGTGCCCGTTCGGATAGGCGAAGTAGGCGGCGAAGTCGATCGCGCGACGACAGACGCGATCGAGCCGATCGTCGGGGAAGATGCGCTGCAGCTTCGAGAGGAAGCTCACCGTGGCCGAGAGGTAGCCCAGGTCGGTGCCGTCGTACTCCAGGCACCAGCCCTCGGGATAGCAGTAGCTCAGGAAGTCCTCGAGCCTCACCTCGAAGCCCTGGCGGATCTTCTCGTCCTTCACCAGATGGTAGGCCTCGTAGATCGGGAGGATCGCCATCGCGTGGTGATTCGCGAGCACGCCCGGCTCGTCGTACTTCGCGAGGAAGCGGCCGGCCCGCGCCACCGCCTCGAAGAAGCGGCCGCGCATCGACGCCGGGAAGTGGTCCCCGAGCAGCCGGTAGCTATCGCACATCACGTAGAGCAGGAAGCCGGTCGGCCCCGCCCATCCGCGCTCGTTCGGATAGAACTCGTCGAAGGAGCCGTCGTCCTTCTGGATCTTCATCCAGTAGTCGATGCCGGCGAGGGTCCAGGCGAGGATCTTCTCTTCCTGGTAGTACGGGTTCTCCGGCATCGGCGTCGCCCAGGCGAGTGCCAGCGCATGCACGCCGAACTGCGCGATGGCCGAGGGGAAATCGAGCGTGCGGCAGAGCCAGTACTCGCGATTGAAGCAGCCGTAGGTCTTCGAGAACTCGTTTCGATCCTCGAGCGAGAGGAGCCGAGGGATCTGCGAGAGGGCCTTCTGCGCATAGACGTCCCGGAGGCCGGTCCGGAGGTCGGAAGCGCGACTCGTTTCGATCACCATTGATCCTTCCCGGGCGCAAGCGACGGCTCGCGCCAATCTTCGTAGACGAACGGACGGAGCGGCTCCGCCACCCCCTCGAGCAAAACGTCCATGTTCGCGAGGCGCGCTCGCGCGATCTCGACCGCCGGCGACTCGCGGTCGACGGCGATCCACTGCCTGCGCAGTTGCCGTGCCGCCATCGCGGTCGTGCCCGAGCCCGCGCAGAAGTCGGCCACGCGATCGCCCGGATTGCTCGCGCACTCGAGCACGCGACGCAGCAAGGCCTCGGGTTTCTGCGTCGGATAGCCGGTGCGCTCCTTCGCATCCTGCGTCAGCCAGGGAATCTCCCACACATCATCGAGCGAGCGGAATCGGTACCAGCCGCCTTCGTCGTGATACTCGACCACGCCGCGGCGCGACATGCGATGCGCGAGGTACTTCTTCATCGTCTGGCGGTGAAAGGTGTGGCCGCTCCCGTTCCGGTAGTAGAGCAAGGTGTCGTGCTTGCGAGCGAACCAGCGCTCGGGGATCCCCCCGGTCGCGTAGTGCCAGATGATCTCGTTGAGGAAGTTGTCGGCCCCGAGGATCTCGTCGAGCAGCACCTTCGCCCGATGCACCGTCCGCCAATCGAGGTGAAGGAAGAGGGCGCCGCCTGGTCGAAGCAGGCGCGGCATCTCGCGCAGCAACTCGGTGAGCCAAGGCGAGGGCGCGCCGTCGTGACTCGGATCCTCGTACCGGCGCTCCGCGCTGTTCGCGTGTTTCCCGCCGCGTCCTCGCGCACCCGTTTGGGCGCGACCCGAGCCGAAGGGTGGATCGAGATAAACGAGGTCGAGCGACGCCGCCTCGAGGCTCCGCGCCACCGCCAGTCCATCTCCGAGAATCAGGCGATCGACGCCACGTTCGGGATTCGACATAGAAGCCGGGAGTCTACGCCAGGCGCCGGGCCCAGGGAAACGATGGGATGAGCGCGCTACGACTCGAGCTCGACGTTCCAGTACTCGTGCGAGATGAAGTGCTCCCACGAGGTGCGCCGATGTCCGAGCGGCACCGTGATGCACGGCGTCCAGGTCGGCTCGCTCGGTGCCTTCAAGAGCCTCATGCCCGACTCGGCCAGCGTGCGGTTCGACTTCCTCCGGTTGCACTTCAAGCACGAGAGCACGCAGTTGGTCCAACTCGAGCGGCCGCCCGCCGAACGCGGCACCACGTGATCGACCGAGAGGTCCTGCAAGGGCGGCTTGGCCGCGCAGTACTGGCAGGTGTAACGGTCGCGCCGGTAGATGTTCTTGCGGGAGAAGGTGACCTTGCGATGCGGAATGGAAGAGTAGCGGGTGAGGAGGACGACCTCGGGCACGCGGATCCGGAAGGCCACGCTGCGTATGCAGGGCTCTTCTTCGGCCACGCGTAGGCTCGCCCACGAATCGAAGTCGTGCAGCGAGTAGTCCTCGGGATCCACGGCGCGCGCGGCCTCGCGATAGAGCAGGCAGAGCGCGTCGCGGACCGAGGTGGTTCCGATCGGCACCCAGTGGCGGTTCAGCACCAGGGCCCGTTGGTCGAGCATCGGTACAACTCCTCGATCCCTAGAACCGGACAGAGAGAAGGCTAGCAAAGGGCCTCGCGGTCTGTCCAGGTGAGCGGCAGCGGCGGTGGTTCTGAACGGATCGAGACTTGACCGCACCGTCTGGCCCCCATATAGTCCCATCCGGTTCCAAGCGGGCGAATGTGCGAAGAAAGCGAATGTGAACGCCAAGGCGTGAACCGGAGACGAAAAAGGGGCCAACGGCAGCGGGGCGCGAAGCAGCATTCAAGGACGACGCTCCCTAGGTCAACCTGACCTGGTTGATCGACTCGAGCGAAGCCGCCAGCCGCCGATCGCGACAGAAGTCCGTCGAACTCGCTCGAGCCGTCAGCGGATCGTCCGAAGATCCCAACGGGCAGTGAGCTTCCCCTCCAAGACTCCGCCACTCTTCCTTCTCGGACCGCGTGATGCGGCCTCGAAGCACATCGCCTCACAAGAGCGCGTTGGAGCGCGAGCACGCGTCGCCGCGGATTGAGCAATGGGCGAAGATTCTTTGCCCCTGCGCTACAGCCGACAAGAGAGGAGGAGTCCCCCACCAAAAGCGCCATCGTTCAACTCGGCTCCAAGCACGATCCACCAGTTCAAAAAAGCGACAGAGTTCGATGCTTACCCCTTCCACGCTCGGAAGGGCCGAGAGGAGTCCAGCATGCGTCCTATTCGAATGAATTCGCCGGTTCCGCGCGCCGCCGCCGCGGGATTGGTTGCTCTTCTGGCACTCAGCGCTCAGGCGCAGGCCACCACCATCAATGTCCCCGCGGATCAGCCGAGCATCGCCGCGGCCGTCGGAGTTGCCGTCTCTGGTGACGTCATCGCGGTCGCCGGTTCGCACAGCGAGTCGGTCGCGAGCACCATCAACGTCACGCAGCCGAACGTGAGCATCCTGGCCGCGCCGGGTGCCACGATCAACCTCACGGCTACCACCGTTGCCCTCGCGATCTACGGTGCCGGCGGAGTGGTCGACGGACTCACCTTTACCAGCGCGGTACCCTACGCGGCCGCGTTCATGCAGGTCACGGCGAACAACGTGACGATCAGCCACACGACGGTCTACGGGCCGCCGCAGGCGCTTCCGATGGGCGGCTGGGTCGTGAACCGCGCGCTCGCGGTTTCGCCCGGCGTCACCGGCTCCCAAATCCTGAACAACACGTGGCACTCGCTCCGGACCGGCGCCTACATGGACAACTCGAGCGGTACGGTGAGCGGCAACCTCGTCTACGACACGAAGGGCGGCTTCATCGGCGACGGTCTCGTCACCTACAGCGGCAACAGCTGGGGCCCGATCGCGACCGCGAACGAATGGGACATCGTGCTCTTCCCCACGACTCCCGGAGGCTACTACCCCGACCTCGTCGCGCTGAGCAACGCGAACAACGGCGGTGCCTGCTGGGATCAACGCATCACGCCGGATAGCCGCAAGACGCCGGTCTATGTTGACGCGGCGGCAGCACCGGGCGGAATCGGCAGTCCACGTCTGCCCTATCAGACCATTCAGGCGGGCATCAGCGACGTCTACCCGCGCGGTACGGTCAAGATCGCGAACGGCACGTACATCGAGGCGCCGGACGTCGCGAAGTCGCTCACGCTCGATGGTGCTTCGCGCGCCGGCGTGGTGATCGACGCGAGCAGCTTCGCCGACTACAGCCTCTGGGCGGGCGGAAACTTCGACTGGACCTTCCAGCACTTCACGCTGAAGGGCAATCCGGTCAACTCGAGCTCCTACGGATTCAAGCTCGAAGGCGACAACGCCACCGCCCAGCTCGACGACCTGTTGGTCTGGAACACGCGGCGTTCCGCGATCGACCTCAACGGCCTCAAAGCCACGACGACGATCAACAACGTGACCTGCCAGGGCGCGGCGAACGGCGTCGGCATCGGCCTGACCAACTGTGACAACGTGACCTTGAGCAACATCACGACCACCGGCAACGCCTGGGGCGGGATCGCGATCTACACCGCGCCCGGTCCCTACACGCCTGGATCCAACGGCGTGACGCTGACGCCCGGCGGCAACAGCCTGGGCGAAGCGATCCCTCTCTACTCCGAGTCTGATGGAGTGAACGCCATCACCAACGTGAGCATCTCACCGAGTGAGTTCGGCTTCCTGGTCGGCTCGAGCGCGGCGCCGAACTATCGCTTCTATTACACGACCGAGCCGGCGGCGCTGGCCGCGGTGGTGACGGGCGGTGCGGCCAACGGTTGGATTCAGAATCGGAACACCTCGGTCTACGTCGTCGACCCGCCGACCGGGATGAAGTGCACCCCTGCGCTCACCGTTGCGGCGGTGAACTCGACCCTCGACCTCCGTGCGGGAACGGTCGAGGAGCAGGTGGTGATCACGACCAACGGCATCAC
>CAZZAH010000319.1:0-5514 GCA_964652115.1 uncultured bacterium
CCAAGATCGATCGCGTGGTGGCGAAGCTCTTCTCGAAGGTGCCATGCGGTGTCGGCTCCGAGGGAGGCATCGGCAAGATCGGCGTGAAGGAGCTCGAGCAGGTGATGCGGAAGGGGGCGCGATGGTCGATCGATCGCGGCTACGGGCGCGTCTCCGATCTCGAGCACACCGAAGAGCGCGGCTGCTTGCCGGAGGCGGATCTTTCGGTCATCTCCGAACGCGCGCGCGAACGCGGCCTGGGGCAAATCGGAACGCTCGGCAGCGGCAATCACTTCGTCGAGCTTGGGGTGGTCGAGGAGATCTATCGACCGGAGATCGCGCAAGCGCTCGGCATCGAAGCGGGCGGGCTCACCGTGCTCATTCACACCGGATCGCGCGGGTTCGGTTATCAGATCTGCGACGACTACCTGCGCGTGATGGCGCGTGGAGCGGAGCACTACAAGATCAAGCTCCCCGATCGACAGCTCGCCTGCGTGCCCGTCAACTCGAGCGAGGGCCAGAGCTACTGGAAGGCGATGTCGGCGGCGGCGAATTTCGCCTGGGCGAATCGGCAGGCGATCATGGGGCTCACCGAGGAGGCGCTGCAGGAAGCGCTCGGCATGACGCCGCACGACCTTCGCCTCCGCCTCGTCTATGACGTATGCCACAACGTCGCGAAGATGGAGACGCATCGCGTGAACGGCGTCGATCGATCGCTCTGCGTGCATCGAAAGGGCGCGACGCGCGCGCACTACCCGCGCGACCAACGCTCGCCTTGGGACTTCGGCCAGCCGGTGATCGTGCCGGGCGACATGGGGACCGCGTCGTATCTCTGCGTCGGAACCGAGAAGTCGCTCGAGGAGACCTGGGGCTCAACCTGTCACGGCGCGGGGAGGGTGCTCTCCCGCTCCGCCGCGAAGAAGAAGTTCGGCGGACGCGACCTCATCGGCGAGCTCAAGTCGGAAGGGATCACCGTGATGGCGCGCGGTCACGGGACCCTGGCGGAAGAGATGCGCGGGGCCTACAAGGACGTGAGCCAGGTGGTCGAGGTGATGGATCGGGCCGGCATCTCGCTCAAGGTGGCGAAGCTCCGCCCGATCGGCGTGATCAAGGGCTAGGACCACTCGCATCGAGTGCTCTCGCGCGACCCGAACCGAGATCTTGCACTTCAAGGGCTAGACATCCGTCGTGGTGCTGCGTTAGTGTTCGGCGCGTCGGAACCCTCGCCACTCATTGGGGCTACTCGTCAGGTGCGGCGCACTCATCCGCGACGCACTGCGTGAACGTGAAAGGCGAGCCGACGCACCGACCCATTTGGGTCGGGGACTCGACCGGTTAGAGCCCCTTCCCCCTCCCGACCAATCCTGGGGCTCTGAGCGAGCGGTACGTTCCCGACCCGTATTCTGAACGATCTGGGGTCGCGTGGCGCTTGAGCGATGGAGATGGATGGTCCCTCGCTCGTTGTTCAGCCACGCGCCCTGATCGCGCGATGCCGGCGGACATTCGTGTCCGTCGAGCAACCGGGAATGCGATCGTGGCGTCGGGGCGTGGGCGGACACTCGCCTCGCGCCCGATCCACCCCGGGGCCTGCGGACTCGAGCGCTGTTTCCTTGTCTTGCGGCGACGTAGCTCCTATCGTCTCGCGCCATCGTGTTGCCGATCCTGATGCTCGCGGCGGCGGTGTTGCCCGCCCTCGTTCTCCTCGCCGCGTTTCTGCGTTACGACCGCTTTCCCGAGCCGCGTCGCGTGGTGCTCGGCACCTTCTTCCGTGGCATGCTCGTCATCCCGCTGCTTGCCGGGGTGAGCTATCTACTGGCGCCGGTCTTCGCTTCGATCACGCATCCGGCTGGTCTCGCCTTCGTCGAGGCGTTCTTCCTCGCCGGCCTGCTCGAGGAGTCGGCGAAGTTCCTCGTCCTCTATGGCTACTCGATGCGGCACGCGGCCTTCGATGAGCCGATGGACGGCCTCGTCTACGGCATGACGGCGTCACTCGGCTTCGCCTGCTTGGAGAACATCACCTACTTGGGCTCCGCCGGCCCGCAGTGGCTGGGGCTCGCGATCGCGCGCGGCCTGCTCGCGGTGCCGAGCCACGGCTTCAACGGCGCCATCATGGGGTACTACGCCGGGCGCGCGCGCTTCAACGGCGCCATCCGCGCGGAGACCTATTGGAAGGCGCTGCTGATCCCGAGCCTTCTGCACGGCGTCTACGACTTCTCGCCGATCCTTCTCTCGCTGACCTCGCGCGAGATGAGCGAGGAGGAGCTCGCCCTTGCCGCCGGCGTGATCGGCGCCGTCACCTTGGCCATCGTCGCCGCCCAGGCGATGTGGACACTGCGGCTCTTCCGTCGCCAACGCGCCGAGCAGTTCTTGCCGCCACCTCTCATGATTCCAAGCACGCCCCAAGGCCCCGATCGAAGCGGATTGGTGTAGGATCTCGGCTTTCCGCCGTCCCCGAACCAGCAGAGGGCCCAGGTGACCGAAGCGTTTCAGTCGGCCGATCCATCGAATGACCTAGCTCCGCTTCCCGCCGACTGGCGCCGCCGGCGTGTGCTCTTCGTGCTGGTGATGCTCGTCGGCTGCATCGTCGCCGACCAGGCGCTCAAGCGCGTGGCCGAGGCGACCCTTCGTCATCGTTCGGCGATCTCCTGGCTCGGCGACGCCATTCGATTCGAGTACACGGAGAACCCGGGCGCTTTCCTGAGCCTCGGCTCGGGCCTCTCGCCGCACGCGCGCTTCCTCTTCTTGACCGTGCTGGTCGGGGCGGTGCTGGCCGGCGCGCTCTTCTATCTGCTGACCACGCCGCGACTCGGGAAGGGATCGTTGCTCGGCCTGTCGCTTCTGACCGGCGGCGGCATCGGCAACTTGATCGATCGCGTGGCGAACGGCGGTCATGTCATCGACTACTTGAGTGTCGGCCTCGGGCCGCTTCGCACCGGCATCTTCAACTTCGCCGACCTGTGCATCACGACCGGCACCTGTGTGCTCGTCCTCTCCGCGCTCAAGCCGAAACGGCACGAGGCGCCCGCGAGCACGATCGATGGGGCCGATCCATCGGAGAGTCCAAAGACGTAACGCTTCGGCGAGGGCTGGAGCGCGGAGGAACGATGCAGCACGCGCGACTCGGACGAACCGGCCTCAAGGTAAGCCGACTCTGCCTCGGCACGATGAACTTCGGTCCCTTGACCACCGAAGCCGACAGCTTCGCGATCATGGATCGATCGCTCGAGCTCGGCTTCAACTTCTTCGACACCGCCAACGTTTATGGCGGCAAGTCGGGCCGCGGCGCGACCGAGGAGATCGTCGGCCGCTGGTTCGCGCAGGGCGCGGGCCGGCGCGAGAAGGTGGTGCTCGCGACCAAGGTCTACGGACGCATGGGCGACGGCCCGAACGAGGCTCGCTGCTCCGCCTTCCACATCCGCCAAGCGTGCGAGGAGAGCCTGCGCCGCCTGCGCACCGATCACATCGACCTCTACCAGATGCATCACATCGACCGCGACACGCCGTGGGACGAGGTCTGGCAAGCGATGGACCAGCTCGTCGTGCAGGGCAAGGTGCTCTACGTCGGCAGCAGCAACTTCGCGGCGTGGCACATCGCGCAGGCGAACGGCGTCGCTTCCGCGCGGCATTCGCTCGGCCTCGTGTCGGAGCAAAGTTTGTATAACCTGACCGAGCGATCGATCGAGCTCGAGGTGTTGCCGGCCTGCCAGTCGCTCGGCGTGGCGATGCTTCCGTGGAGCCCGCTCGGTGGCGGCATGCTCGGCGGCATCCTCGCCAAGACCGAGGGAGGCCGGCGCGCGACCGAGATGGTGCAGAAGCGCATCGAGGCGAATCGGCCGAAGCTCGAGGCGTACGAGGCGCTCTGTCAGGAGCTGGGAGAATCGCCGGCCGACGTCGCGATGGCCTGGCTCCTCACGCAGCCGGGCGTGACGTCTCCGATCATCGGCCCGCGCACGATGGACCAGCTCACGGGTGCGGTGCGCGCGTTCGAGATCGTGCTCGCCGAGGACTCCATCAAGCGGCTCGACGAGATCTGGCCCGGGCCGGGCGGCGCGGCGCCCGAAGCCTACGCCTGGTAGCGCCGGTGAGCGCCGGCTGCCTGCACTCCTGCAGTCTGCATTGTGCGTAAGCGTCTTGCGGCTCGCGCGCGAAGCTCGATACACTTAGTCGAGGTGAAAATGATCCAGATCGCTCCCCGCATTGTGGTGGATGCTCAGATACTCGCGGGAAAGCCCATCATTCAGGGCACCAGAATCCCGGTTTCGCTCGTGGTCGGCCAGATCGCGGGCGGTGAATCGATCGAAGCGGTCATGGATGAGTACGTCCTCGCGCGCGAGGATGTTCTCGCGGCGCTATCCTATGCCGCAAAGGTCGATGATCGTCGTGCTCCGAGTCCCAGAGGATGTCCCCATGAAGGAGCGTAGGCGAATCGTCGTGGCGGCGGTCTCGGCCATCGATGCTCGAGAGTTCACGGGTACCCTGATCGTGGTCGATCGGACGAGAATCAGACTGAGGAAAGCACGGTGAGTGTCGGCCCGCACCGCGGCGCAGGTGCGGGCCGACGTCCTCACCTCACCTGAGGACGGTGATGGGAGTCGAGTAGCGCTGCCCGTCGACCATCGACACACTGACGAAGTAGCGACCGGCCGCGAGCTGCGCCGGGATCTGGATGGTGTTGGCGGAGAACTTCAGCGACCCGACCTCGCGCCCGTCGGCGTAGAAGAGCCGGATCGACGAAGCGTCCAACGCCTCGTTCGTCTCGGAGGAGAACCGCAGCACGCGTTCACCGCGACCTTGCGTCGGGTTCGGGAAAACGATGAAGGGTCGCGCATCCGCCAGCGGTGAACCACCCGCGCTTGCGGGATCGAGGAAGCGGTACCTCCACACGTCGCTCATGAGCTGCGTGTTGGTCAGTCCACCCATCATGTAGACGGCATCGCCGATCTGGAACGTGCCGGGCGCCCAGCGCGCCTCGCCGGGATGCGGGGTGAGCGCGGTCCAGCTATCGCCGACCGGGTCGTACTCGTGAAACTCGCCGGTGGGGAACTGATCGTGATCCTCTCCCTCGCCGCTCAGGACGTAGCCCTTTCCGTCGCGCGAGAACTGCGTGCCCGCGACGCGTCCTTCGCCGGGGAAGTCAGCCATGCGAGTCCATGTGTTGCCCACCGGATCGAAGCGATAGATGTCCTTGTAGATTCCGGCGCCATGGCCAAAGCAGACGTAGGGGATGTCGCCGATGTTGAAGTAGTACGGATGGTGTCGCTGCGCGCCCGGCAGATCGAGCTTCCGCGTCCAGAGGTTGGACGCGATGTCGTACTCCCACCAGTCACGGAGGTTGCCGCTCTGCGTCTGCCCGCAGCCGGCGAAGATCTTTCCCGCGTCGGTGACGATGAAGGCCGGATGCGTCCTGCCGACACCGGGGCAAGGCGCCAGCTCGGTCCATTGCCCGCATTGCGGGTCGTACTGCCAGAGGTCACGCAGATAGTTCGTGCCGAAGCCGAACCCCATGTACGCCTTCCCGCCGTAGGTCACGCCGTA
>CAZZAH010000320.1:0-2836 GCA_964652115.1 uncultured bacterium
AGCTCGAAACGGACGACTCCGTTTCGGTCACGCTTCGGCCGGCCGCTCGCTTCGAGCGCGGCAAGAGCTATCGCGTCGAGGTCGGCACCGGTCTGCGCGATCGCGATGCGCGGCCCTTCGATCAGGATCCCGCGACCGAGGGGCTGCAAGAGTTCGCGGGGGAGATCTCGATCGAGCCGTACGATCCGCTCCGCGCGCTCTCGATCTCGCCGATCGATGGCGCGGAGGACCTAGGTCTCCGCCCGCGCGTGACGATCGCGCTTTCACGAGCGGCGCTCGGATCGAGCTTGGGGGGCGACGCGGTCACCCTGGCCGACTCGACCGGCGCGCTGGTGCCGCTGACGCTCGCGCTTTCCGATCAGAATCAGACGATCGTCGCCGATCCCTCGGTCGACCTGCGCTTCCTCGCTCGTTACACGGTGACCGTGACGAGCCTGCTCAAGGACGAACGCCGCAGCGAGCCGTTCGATCAGGATCCGAGCACGCTGAATCCGGAGCCCTTCGTCAGCCACTTCCGCGTGCAGGTGCAGCCCGAGGGACCGTTCGTCATCTCCGTCCATCCGGTCGACGGCGAGACGGCGGCGCCGATCTACGAGCCGGTCACGATTCGCTTTTCCGTTCCGGTCGATCCGACGACCGTGACCACCGCGAGCTTCAACGTGCGCCGCTTGCCGCTGGGGGCGAACATTCCGGGCACGGTGCACGCCGCGCCCGATGCGCGGGAATTTACCTTCACCCCAAACCTGATCGAGCGTGACGTTCGCTACCAGGTGGTCGTGACCACCGCGGTGCGCGACGAGGCGGGGCATCCTCTCGATCAGGATCGTGACCTTCCGGGGTATCAGCAGTTCAGCTCGGCCTTCCGCGCGGAGAAGAATCCGTCGGTCACCGCAGTCGAGCCGCTCGACAACGCGCTGCGCGTTCCGCTCGACACCACGATTCGCGTGCGCTTCTCGTTGCCGATCCTGCCCGAGTCGATCAACGACACCACGCTGGTGCTGCGGAAGGCGGGGCTCTCGATCCCGGCCACGCGCGCGGTGGCGAGCGACAGCCTGAGCGCGACCCTCTTCCCGAGCGCCCCGCTCGAGAACTACCGCGTCTACAACCTGAGCGTTTCGACCGGCGTCCGAACCAAGCGCGGCAGTCACCTCGATCAGGATCTGGAAACGATCGGACATCAAGCTTGGCTGAGCCGCTTCACCACGCTCCCCGAAAGCCTGCCGCCTCGCGTGATCGAGGCCACGCCGCTCGACGGCGACACCGTGGTCGCGCTTCGTCCGGAGATCGAGGTGCGCTTCTCGCGGCCGGTGCGGCCGGTGTCGGTCAACGCGGAAAACTTCTTCTTGAAGCTTCTGCCGTCGGGGAGCGACGTGCCGGGGACGCGAACCGTCAGCCCCGACAGCCTGAGCGCGACCTTCTTGCCGGATCAGGATCTCGTGCCGAGCAGCCAGTACGAGCTGCGGGTCAGCAACTGGGTGGTCGATCGCTTCGACACGCGGCTCGATCAGGACCCGGTGGCGCCGGGCCGGCAGGAATTCTCGAGCCGCTGGCGCACCGATCGCGAGCATGTGCCTCCTTCGGTCATCGCCGTGTCGCCGGGGAATGGGGAAGAGAACGCCGACCGCTTCGCCGCGATCGACCTCCTCTTCTCGGAGCCGATGTCCCCGGGACCGCTTCAGTCCGGCGCGTTCCGCCTCAGCCGTGACAGCGTCGACGTCGCCGGTGAGGTCACGTTGCTCGAGTCGGGCAGGCGACTCCGGTTCCGGCCATCGGCCGCACTCCTGCCCGATCGTGTCTATCAGGTGGGGGTCGATACGACCGCGATTGATCTTGCGGGCAACGCGCTGGACCAGGATCCGGCGCCCGGTCGGCCCGCGCCTTTCGTCAGCAGCTTCACGACCGAGCCCGATCGCGAGGGGCCCCGGGTGATCGCCTCGATCCCACGCGCCGACTCGAGCGGAGTCGATGTCGACCTAAGGCCGCGGCTCGAGCTCAGCGAGCCGCTCGCGCCCGCGTCAGTGTCGACCGCCGCGTTCACCCTGGTCGACAGCCTGCTTCGAAGCGTGCCGATCTCGGGGCTCACGCTCTCGGGCGATACCCTCGTCACGCTCTCGCTGGCGGAGTCGCTTTCGTTCGATGCGCACTATGAGCTTCGAGCCTTGACCAGCCTGAGCGACTCGCTCGGGAACGCGCTCGATCAGGACACGAGCCTGGTCGGAGCACAGCCCTTCGTCGCCGCCTTCCGCACGCGCACCGAGAACATCCCTCCGCGCGTTTGGGCCTTCGCGACCGAGGGCACGCCGGCTCCGCTCGACACGCGGCTCCTCTTCCGCTTGAGCGAACCGATCGATCCAAGCTCCGCGGTCGACTCGGTGGTGACGCTCGCGAGCGGAGGGGAAGTGGTGCTGCTTGACGTGACCTTGCTCGCGCCCGACAGCGTGGCGGCGGTGCCGCGCGATAGCCTCGAGTACGACCGCGACTATCAGGTCCGCGCGGCGGGGCTTCGCGATCTCCGCGGAAATCGCCTCGACCAAGACCGTGGGACGCCGGCGCCTGATCCCTTCCTCACGACGTTCCACACCACACTCGATGAGGATCCGCCGCGCGTGCTCTCGGTCGTGCCGGCCGACAGCACGTCGCGTGTCGCGCCCACCGGCGTCGTCACCCTGCGATTGAGCGAGCCGATCGACACCACGACCGCGATCGCCTCCAACTTCCAGCTTCTGACCGTGCCGGGCGGCCAACTCGTCGACGGCGCCGTGAGCTGGAGCGGTGATCGCCGCAGCTTGATCCACCGTCCGTCGAGTGAGCTGCTCGAAGGCGGGCGCTACGAGGT
>CAZZAH010000320.1:2936-5499 GCA_964652115.1 uncultured bacterium
CATCACAGCTACGCCTGCCTCGATCGGAACGGGTGCGACGGAATCGACAACGACGGCGACGGTGCGAGCGACGAGAGCGGTCCGGACGGCTGTGACGAGTCGTACCGCGTGGTCCTCATCGTCTACGATATCGATGGCCTCTCCGCCAGCGACACGAGCGGCGTTTCCTTCTGTGACTTCCTCGTCGTGTCGAGCGATCCGGACAGCAACGACGCTCCGGTCGATTCGACGCTCGCCGCCGTTCGCTTCCATCTCTCGCGCGAGATCGACGCCGCCAGCCTTGACGACGGCACCGTGCTCGTTTCGCCGGAAGGCGGGGAGCCGTTGGCCGGAAGCCTCAACCTCGAGACCTCGGACACGGTGATCGCGTGGACGCCCGATGTTCCATTGCGGGCCGACACGATCTACGAGATCCGCCTCTCCTCGCTGGTCCGGGCGACCTCGGGGCGGCGGCTCGACCAGGACCCCTGCATTCCCGGACCGGAGCCTTTCCTCTCGCACTTCAAGACCTCGCCGCGGAACGACCACCGTCAAGAAGGCCGGCCGATTCGCCGATAGCCCTCTCGGTAGGCCCGGCGTGGGGAGATCCGACTCCCGCGCGAGGTCGACGGGGAGGTTGCCTTGCGTTACATCGGCCTGTTGGTGGTGATCGGCGCGGTGCTCGGCGGATTCGTGCTTTCCGGCGGGTCGATCCCGGTGCTGATTCAACCCTATGAGTGCCTCGTCATCTTGGGCGCGGCTTCGGGGACGCTGCTCATCGGCCTCCTGCCGCATCAGCTCAAGGCGATGCAGAAGAAGACGCTCGGTGTCTTCGGTGGCAGCAAGTACTCGATGGCCGCCGCCAACGAGATGCTCCAGCTCCTGTTTCACCTCGCGATCGTGGTGAAGAAGGAGGGGGTGATCGCGCTCGAAAGTCACATCCGCGATCCGGAGCAGAGCGCGATCTTCTCCAAGTACCCGACGGTGCTGAAAAATCACCACGCGCTCCACTTCATCACCGACGCGCTCAGGCTTCAGGTCGACGGTGCGGTCGCGCCCGAAGAGCTGGCCGCCATGCTCGAGCGAACGCTCGACACGCACCACGAGGAAGAGACGGTCGTGCCGGGCGCGCTCCAGAAGATGGGCGACGCGCTCCCCGGGCTCGGCATCGTCGCGGCGGTGCTCGGCATCATCATCACGATGTCGCACCTCGACGGACCGCCGGAGGAGATCGGCCACCACGTGGCGGTCGCGCTGGTCGGTACCTTCCTTGGAATCCTGATGTCCTACGGCTTCGTCCAACCGATCGTGGCCGCGATGGAGCAGGAGAACCGGGACGAGGGGAATTACTTCGAGGCGGTGCGGATCGGCCTCTGCGCGTTCGCCGAAGGCAAGGCCCCGGTGGTGGTGGTCGAGATGGCGCGCTCGGCGCTCTACTCCTACAACCAACCGACCCGCGAGACGGTGGAAGAGGCCTGCAAGGCGCTGCGCGCGGCCTAGCCCGCGCCCGTTCGATCGCGTAGAGGACGAAGATGGCGAAGAAGGCTCACGCAGGACATCACGGCGGCGCTTGGAAGGTCGCCTACGCCGACTTCGTCACCGCGATGATGGCGTTCTTCATGGTGCTCTGGCTCCTCTCCACCAGCGAGAGCACCAAGGCCGCGGTCGCCTCCTACTTCCGGCACCCGGCCCTCTTCAAGAACGGCGGCACCGGCTTTCTCGATCAGGAAGGGATGATCGAGATGCAGCAGCGACTGGAGGAGATCCAGGTCCAGGCCGGCTCCGGCCAGACCTCGGAAATGGTCGACCCCGCCACGATGGAGATGGAGAAGGGGGTTCTGAGCGAGTCGGCCCAAGCGCTCGAGGAGACGATCAAAAACTCGCCCGAGCTTGCCGGCTTCGAAGACCAGATCGACGTCAACTTCACCGACGAGGGACTGCGGATCCAGATTCAGGACTCGAGCATCCAGTCGCTCTTCGACGTCGGCTCGACCATTCCGAGCTCACAATCGAAGAAGCTGATGGAGGTCATCGGGCTGACCTTGGCGAAGCTGCCCAACCCGATCGTGGTCGAAGGCCACACCGACAGCCGCCCCTTCCAAGGTCACGATGCGGTCTACACCAACTGGGAGCTGTCGGGGGAGAGGGCGAACGCCGCTCGACGCATCCTCGAAGACTCAGGCGTCGATCCCACGCGCGTGCAACGAGTGGTCGGGCTCGCGGACCGCGAGCTGCTCGACCCGGAGCACCCGATGAACGACCGCAATCGCCGCATCTCGATCCTGGTGAAGTATCAGTCGACGAGCCCCGCGCGGCACTCGGGCGCGGCCGCGAGCGAGTCACCCGCTTCCGGCGGCGTGGAATCGCCGATGGAGACGATGCCGGGCGGTGCCGAGCCGGCGACCCCGGGCGATCACGCGGCGCCGAGCGAAACCGCCGCGCCGAGCGAAGCGCCCCCGTCCCACGAATCCCACTCGTCCCACTAGCGTCCCCGGACAACGGCGATCGTCGATCACCTCGACGCGGATGTACGTCCCGGAAAGGGGACCTCCGCATTCGGCCCCTGCTCCACTCGAGGGGGCAC
>CAZZAH010000321.1:0-3069 GCA_964652115.1 uncultured bacterium
CCGAAGTTCGCGACCAGGCACCGGCCGCCGGGCGCGAGGACGCGTGCCGACTCCCGGAGCGCGCGATCGAGCTCCGCCAGATCGTGGGCCAAGAAGTAGACGCCCAGCGCGACGAGCAAGTCGATCGACCCGTCCGGTACTCCCTCCAGAGAATCCATCCTCGCTTGACGCACTCGCCGCCGCGATTCGTCGGCTCCCAGGATGGGAGCGAGGCGTCGACGGACATGCTCCACCATCGCCTGCGACGCATCGAGCGCGACCAAGTCGAAGCCCTGTCGGGCCAGAAGCTCAGCGTTTCGTCCGCCCGCGCACCCGAGGTCGAGCACGCGCACCTCTCCCGGATCTGGATAAGACTTGGCCAAGGCGACGAGTCGATGGTCCGGCTCACGCGACGCGAACTCCGCGACCTGCTCCGCCTGCTCCCAGAACTCTTCAGCGCTCATGTGAATCGTTTCTCCATCTTCTTGCGTCGGTCACTCGCTCGTCCTTGCCGATTCGTGGGGCGCTGCATAGACTCCCCGCACGAAAAAGTAAGGCTCTCCGGCGGCAATCGCGGCCGTAGGCCCGCGGTCGAGGCCTACCCGCCCTCGCCCGCCGCGTCATTGGTTATACAGCAATTCACGTGGTAGCAGAGTCCTGTCCGCACAGTCGTTAAACAATGGTTCCAGGAGGAATAGATACCCATGAGGTCCCCAGCCATCCGCGTCAGTGGCTCGATCCTGGTTGCGTCTCTCGCCGTGGCCGCAACAGGCATGGCCCCTCCGCCTACGTCCAATGCTCCGAGCACCGGCGCTCCCTGGGTTTCCGGGGAGATCCTTGTACAAATCTCCGCCGATGCGTTCCGGTCGGCCGGCTATCAGCAGGATCTCGCAACCTCGGGGCGCACCGGTCTCCCCGCGGTCGATCAGAGCCTCGCCGCTATCGGCGCCTTCGACATCTCGAACGTCTTCGATCAGGGAAACGACCCGGCCGCTCGTTCCGCCGCCGGCCTGGATCGCATCCTTCGCGTGCGCTATGGCGCGAACCTAGCCCCGGACCAAGCGTCGCGCCAGATGCTCGGCAAGTCGGAGATCGCGTTCGCCGAGCCGAACTACATCGCGCACTCTCTGCTCACGCCGAATGACCCGACTTACCCGCTGCAGTGGGCGCACAACAATACCGGGCAGGCCATCTCCTACACCGGCGGCAACGTCGGCACGGCCGACTGCGATACCGATACCGACCAAGCGTGGGACCTCCAAACCGGAAGCTCCACCTTCATCCTCTCGGTCATCGACACCGGCGTCGACACCGGGCACCCCGAGTTCGCGGGCCGCACCGTCGCGGGCTACGACTACGTGAACAATGACTCCAATCCGACCGACGACAACGGTCACGGCACCTGCTGCGCCGGCATCGCCGCCGGAGCGGGCAACAACGGCGCGGGCACCGCGGGCGTGGCGTGGAACGTCAAGATCATGCCGGTCAAGGTGCTCGATTCGGCCGGAAGCGGTCAGTACACCTGGGTGGCGAGCGGAATGACCTTCGCGGCGGACAATGGCGCCAAGATCCTCTCGATGAGCCTGGGAGGTCCGGCCTCCTCAACCCTGCAGACGGCGGTCAACTACGCCGTGAACACGAAGGGTTGCGCCCTCTTCGCCGCCACCGGCAACGCCAACGCGTCGTCGCTCGACTACCCGGCGGCCTACAGCAACGTGATCTCGGTCGGCGCCCTCTCCCCCTGCAACGAGCGGAAGAGCACGACGAGCTGCGACGGCGAGTACTGGTGGGGTTCGAACTACGGCACCGGCATCGACTTCATGGCGCCGGGAACGCGCATTCACTGCCCGGACATCCGGGGTGCAGGCGGCTTCGGCTCCGGCGACTACATCACCGACTTCAACGGAACGTCCTCGGCCACGCCGCACGCGGCCGGCATCGGCGCGCTCGTCTGGTGCCAGAACCCGGCGCTCACCAACACGGGACTTCTGGGAGTGCTTCAGACGAACTGCGATGACATGGGAACGGCGGGCTACGACACGCAGACCGGCTACGGACGTTTGAACGCCTTCCGCGCCGTGCAGAACGCGGCCGGCGGCGGCGGCGGTGGCGGCACGCCCGTCACCGTCTTCTCCGAAGACTTCGAGGTGAACGTCGTCCCCGGCAGCATCTGGGGCGCGAACGACGCGAACGGCACCAGCGGGTCGGACTACTGGGGCGACCAGTCGAGCGGTTCGGGTGCGCGCGTCCACGGCGGCAGCTGGAGCGCTTACTGCGCGGACAACTCGAACGTCTCCGGCCAGAAGTACGACAACAACCAGACCGCCTACATGACGAAGTCGACCTCCGTCAGCCTGACCGGGCTGACCAGCGTGAACTTCTCCTTCTGGTTCTGGAAGGCGACCTTCAATTCGAGCGACTACCTCGCCTTCCAGTACTGGAACGGCACCTCGTGGGTCGAGCAGCAGCGTTGGTCGGGCGCGAGCAGCGGCTGGACCCAGGCGAGCTACTCCTTGACCGGCTTCACCACCTTCCAGTGGCGTTGGCTCTTCTTCTCGAACAACTCGAGCACGGCGGAGGGGGCCTACATCGACGACATCGCGCTGACCGGCGTGACCGCGATCGCGCCTCCGCAGCCGATGGCGGTGACCTTGATCGGCGAGCGGACCGAGCCGGATATGACGGCCATGCTTCGCGGCGACACGTCGAGCGCGAAGGGCAATCCGGTCGAGCTGGACCGCGGAGGCATCGATGCGCTCGAGCCGGGCAAGCTGAGCGTTTCGCCGAATCCGCTGACCAACCTGACCACGCTTCGCTTCGCCATCGCCGCGCCCGCGTCGGTGGAGCTCGAGATCTACAGCGCCGACGGCCGCCGCGTCGCCCGCGGATTCAGCGGCACGATGTCGGCCGGCGCGCAGTCGGTGAGCTGGGATGGCGCCGGGCTCGATGGCCGGCAGGTCTCGGCGGGCGTTTACTACGCGCGCCTCTCGATCGACGGGAGCTTGAGCGACGTCTCGCGCCTGGTCGTCGTCAGATAGGGAACGCAACGGTTGCTCGGGCCGCCTTCGCGGTGGCCCACGAGCAAGGGGC
>CAZZAH010000321.1:3169-5458 GCA_964652115.1 uncultured bacterium
TAGGGAACGCAACGGTTGCTCGGGCCGCCTTCGCGGTGGCCCACGAGCAAGGGGCGCTCCCGAGGAAACTCTGGAGCGTGGTGAGCACCGGCGGCCTCCGGTTATCTTGACCGGGGGCCGCTACCTTTTGGAGCCGAGGAGGACGCATGCGCTGGCAGGGTGGCCGCAGAAGCGGAAACATCGAGGATCGTCGCGGTCGCATTCCCGGCGGCGGCATGGCACTCGGAGGAGGCGGGCTCCTCATCGTCATCATCGCGATGCTCTTCGGCGCGGACCCAAGGCAGCTCCTAGAGCAGCTGCAGCCGAGCGAGTCGGCCGAGGTGCAGGTCCCGATCAATCCGGAGGACAACGAGGCGGCCGACTTCGTCTCCGTGATCCTGGCCGAGACCGAGGACGTCTGGCAGGCGGAGTTCGCGAAGAGGGGCAAGGAGTATCGAGTCCCGACGCTGGTCCTCTTCACCGATCGCGTGCGCTCGGCGTGCGGTCTGGCGTCGGAGGCGATGGGACCCTTCTACTGCCCGGGCGACGAGAAGGTGTACATCGACCTCGGCTTCTTCAAGACGATGCACGATCGGCTGGGCGCGCCCGGCGACTTCGCGCAGGCCTACGTCATCGGGCACGAGGTCGGGCACCACGTGCAGAACCTCCTCGGCATCAGCGAACAGGTGAGCCGCATGCGCGAGCGGATGAGCGAGGAGGAGTACAACCAGCTCTCGGTCCGCCTCGAGCTTCAGGCCGACTTCCTCGCCGGCGTCTGGGCGCATCACACGCAGCGCATGCAGCAGGTGCTTGAGCCGGGCGACATCGAAGAGGGGCTGAACGCCGCCAGCGCGATCGGCGATGACCGCCTGCAGATGGAGAGTCAGGGCTACGTCGTGCCCGACGCCTTCACCCATGGCACCTCGGCGCAGCGTGTTCGCTGGTTCAAGCGAGGCTACGAAAGCGGCGAGCTCGAGGACGGTGACACCTTCCAGACGGACGAGCTCTGAGCCCAAGCTCCGACCTCGCGGCGCCCGTCCGGTGGACCTTCTGACGTCTCGAGCGACGAATTCCTTTTTTCTCAATCGGTTGCGTGCGAGGACGGCCGCACGTCGGCCCAGGCCCGCGCCCGAATTTGTGTCCCCCGCTCGCACCACGAGAGGTTAGAATCCGGCGTCTTTTTGACTGAACTCGGAAGGCCAAGGCCTCCGCGCAAACAACCCAAACACGGAGACTGGCGAAGGACATGATCTCGAACCTGATTTCGCGTCTGATGGAAAGGCTGGGCGCGCTCGCGCCACGGTCGATGACTGCACGGCTGGGCGCGCTCGTGACGCTCGCGCTATCGGCCGCTGCGCTGTCCTGGTCGCCGGCTCTGGCCAGCGAGGCGGACCTGCTACTTCCCGACCTGGGGTCGGTGAACTTCCTTGGAATGGACGGACGAACCCTGCTGATGTCGGGGCTCTTTGTCTGCCTTCTCGGTCTGGTTTTCGGGATCGTCATCTACCGGCAGATGCAGGCGCTCCCGGTGCACCGCTCGATGCTCGACATCTCGTCGCTGATCTACGAGACCTGCAAGACCTACCTGCTCCAGCAGGGGAAGTTCTTGCTGCTGCTCGAGCTCTTCATCGGCGCGATCATGATCTACTACTTCGGCTTCCTGCGGGACTTCCCGGCGATCAAGGTTGTGGTCGTCTTGGCCTTCAGCTTGATCGGGATCGCCGGCAGCTACGGCGTCGCCTGGTTCGGCATCCGCATCAACACCTTCGCCAACAGTCGGACCGCCTTCGCCAGCCTTAGGGGCAAGCCGTACCCGGTCTACGCGATCCCGCTACGGGCCGGGATGTCGATCGGAATGCTCCTCATCTCGACCGAGCTCTTCATCATGCTCTGCATCCTTCTCTTCGTGCCGCGTGAGTACGCCGGGCCCTGCTTCATCGGCTTCGCCATCGGCGAGTCGTTGGGCGCGGCGGCCCTCCGCATCGCGGGCGGCATCTTCACCAAGATCGCGGACATCGGCTCCGACCTGATGAAGATCGTCTTCAACATCAAGGAAGACGACGCCCGGAACCCCGGCGTCATCGCCGACTGCACCGGTGACAACGCCGGCGACTCGGTCGGCCCGACCGCCGACGGCTTCGAGACCTACGGCGTGACCGGCGTCGCCCTCATCACCTTCATCCTGCTCGCGGTCAAGGAGCCGACGGTTCAGGTCCAGCTCCTGGTCTGGATCTTCGTCATGCGCATCGCGATGATCTTGGCCTCCGGCGTGTCCTATCTGGTCAACGAGGCGGCGACCAAGGCCAAGTA
>CAZZAH010000322.1:0-5424 GCA_964652115.1 uncultured bacterium
GGCATACTCTTTGTCGAGCGGCTCGAGCTTGGGACGCAGTTGGGCGTCAGAAAGCTCTGACAGCGCCTTCATATCTAGCTCGAGTTCTCGCAGGGCCGGAATCTCATCGGGGCCCGGGGGGGTCTGCTTGGCCACTTCGTACGCCGGCATGACCTCGGTCGTCACCCGCATCGCCCGTGGCGGATGAGCATGGGTGACGCCCTCGGCACGAACCGAGACGCCATGTCCCACGCCGAACTCGACGCGGTCGCGATAGACCATGTCCATCGCGCGATCCTCAAGCTCGGTGAGCGGATCAAGCCGACCATCGCGTGGAGTCGCTCGCCTGGTGAACCAAGTGCCGCCATCAGGAGCGTCCACACTCAGTTCCGGCTGAAACAGCCAGCTCGAATCGCGGAGCCGCTCGGGTTCCTCTTGGTTGTTGACGAGGAACAACGTGATGAGATAGCAATCGCCGACACGGCGCATGCGGCCGTGTACCACAACATCAGGGAACTCGTGATCCACGGTCCACGGCTGGATTGGTCCTTCAGTGAGCGCGATCGATCTCGATGTTCCGGAGAGCGGCCGACGCTTCCAGACCATCGCGGGCCCGCCGGTCTTCGGGTTGATCGCAGTCTCGCTCTTCACGCGCTCGTAGAAACCCCACTTCGCCGTAACGCGAATGCCCGGCGCTGAGGCATCAACGGAAAACGTCATCCCGATGGAGGACGGACAGAGCGAGGGAATCGCCGAGCCCGGCGCGCCGACGTCGGCCTGGCCGTCCTGGGACGAACCCTTGATCCCCAATGCGAGCTCGTCATTCTGCTCGGGCGGCAGGGTCTGTCGCTTGGGCGCGAGCATCCCGACCAGGTACCGGTCCCAGACATGCCGATCTTCCTCGATCTCCTCATACTCACCCCCGGCAGGGCCGAGCAGATCCTTGATCAGCATGTCCTCGAGCTGATCGCGAATCTCGCGGCGCGATGCGGGCGCGCGGAATGGACTCGGCGGCGGCTGTGTAGAGTTGGATGCGGCACTGCTCACACGTCGACTCCTTTGCTTTCTCGCCAAAGCATCCTGGGTTCGCGGCCCCCATGATGCCAGCACGGCCGGCGAGATCTTGGTGTCCAGGGAACCCCAGATCGCACCGATTCGCCCCCAGCCCCATATTCTCGGTCTCGGGATGCGCGAGTTCTAGATTCTAGAACGAAAAGGCTTGACAGGCGGCGTATTGTAGCCGATACTTTCTGTGCTGTCGAATTTTCAGAGGAGCCAGCTCACGATGATTGGCGAACGACTCCGCTTTGCTCGCGAGAAGCGAGGCCTCACTCTCAACCAGGTTGCCGACCTGTCGGCGATTGGTTCGTCGTCGCTCAGCGACTTCGAGAACGACAAGCGGCAGCCCAAACTCGCCCAGCTCCAGGCGTTGGCCAAGCTGTACGGACGTTCCGAAGCCTTCTTCTTTCAGGAGGGGACGCTCCCGGCCGAGCAGGTTCTCTGGCGACAAAGGCCAGTCGGTGATGTCGCCTCCGCGATCGAGTCGCAGTTCGTGCAGCTTTGCGAGCAATACCACAACCTCGAGCTTTGGTGCGCCGAACGGGTAGCCGCAGATCTGCCGGTCAGCACCACGCCGGCCGAGTCGTTCACGTACTCCACCGCCGAGGAGCTCGCGCACCGTGTCCGCAAAGCCCTCAATCTCGGAGATTGCCCGGCACGGGCGCTTCGCAGCGTTCTCGAAGAGAGCTGCGGCGTGAAGATTTTCCATCTTTCGGTTGAGCCTACCGGCACCGCCGCGTGTTCGCGGAGTGACGCATATGGCATGGCGGTGCTGCTCAACACGAACAACCGTCGGTGGCGGCGCAACTTCGACCTAGCGCACGAACTCTTTCACCTGCTCACATGGCAGGCGTTCCGCGGCCAGAGTGATGCGACCGCTCCACCGCTCGAGGAGAAGCTCGCGGATGCGTTCGCCTCTGCGCTCGTGCTACCCACGGATGCGGTGCAGGCCGCCGTCGAAGAGAAGCGGCAGGCCGCCGGGAAACTGAATCGCTCGGCACTGTTCGACATCGCCAGAGAATTCGATGTCTCAGTCGAGGCGCTGCTCTGGAAGCTCAAGAAGGTCTACAACCGCACGGAAGAAGCCACCCGAGCGGACATCGAGGCCTGCAAGCAGCTCGCCAAGACCTACGAAACCCGCAAGGAAGAACAGCCGCCGCCGGTGCGCCCCGAGCGATTCAATGCCCTCGTTCTGAAGGCCCTCCAGCGGGGCGAACTGTCGACCGGCCGCGCCGCGGAGTATCTCGGCATCAGCCGTCGTGAAGCGATGAAGCTCGAGGAGCTCGACGGAGCGCAAGATGCCGAAGTCGCGATTAGTCCTGCTTGACGCGAATGTCGTCATTGGCCTCTTCGAGCTGAAGCTCTGGGACGCCTTGGTTGCGCGCTATGAGGTCCTGATCGCGGAGACATGCGTCGGCGAAGCTCTCTGGTACGAGGATGGCGAGCACCGGATCGACATCGATCTCGCGCCGTACATCGCCGACAACCGCATCACCACGGTGTCCGCGGACTTGAGCGCGGTGCAGGCCTTCTCCAAGCGGTTCGAGCCGAACTACTTGGAGAAGCTCGATCCTGGCGAGCTTGAATCTCTGACGCACCTGCTGGCTACCGAGAATCCCGCAGCCCCGTGCCAGATCTGCTCCGGTGACAGGATCGTCTATCGCGTGCTCGGCAACCTCGGTAAGGGCGAGCTCGGCATTTCGCTCGAGGAACTCCTGTCCGCAATCGGCCGCACTGTCAAGGTGGGCCGGATGTTCACCAAAGCGTTCCGCGAGGAGGCGACGGACCAGGGCTTCAAGGAACGCATGCGGGGGCTGGGCGTCAAGGGGCCGAGCGCCGGCCCGAAGAAGGGCTGGTAGCGGAAACCGATGGGCTTCAAGCCGGGCAGTTCGAGACTCTTATCGTTCTCGCAATGACAGCCGACAGGGACCTCAATCGCCGTATCACCGAGATCATCAAGCCCCTCGTGCCCGCCGATGCCGAGGAAAAGGTGCAGCGCGCGTACCGCCAGTTCAACCAGATCATCCGCGAACACATCCGCAACGAAACCGGTCTACGGCTGACCGACGGTGACGGTCGGTCGGTCGGCCTCCCGATCAAGATCGTTGATGGCTTCCCCGCAGGCTTCGCCAAGCTCATCGACAGATACCAAGATCCGGTGCTCTGGCGACTCATCGTGGGCCAACCGAAGCTGGCACGGCTCATGGATGGGCTCAAGTTCGTGATCAGCGAATGGTCGGCCATCGAGGCGTGGGCCGGCCTACCCGAGCCGGCACGTGGGGCACGTCCGCATCTGGACCGCACATGGGAAGCGGGTGCCGCGCTCCAGAAAGCCGCGATCGTTGAGGACATCCGCCAACAACTGCGCGAGATCAATGAGGACATCCTGGGTGCGTACGTCTATCCCCCAGGCCGCACGCCGTGGATCGAGCTGTACTGGATGCCCATCGCGATGACCGCGGGCATGCTCGAAGTCGAAATCGCCGACCTGGCGCTCGTGACGATGGCGCACGAGCTCGCGCACGGGTACACCCATCAGGGCCACGACATCGACGGCCAGACCTGGGACACCGCGGCGTTTCGGGCCGCGGACCTTCGGATCAAGGAGGGCCTGGCCCAGTTTTACGCCCAGACCATCGCTGACAAGGTCGCGATTCGTGCGCCCGGCATGCGCACGGCCTTTGACGAGATGCTCAAGCTCCAGAGCGGTCCCTACACCATCCACACCGAATGGTTGAAGGACGGGCCCTCGACGCCATCGCGCCCGCCGACCCAACGCGGCGAGATCGTGCGGTTCACGATGATCGCGGCCCGTTCGTCCAAAGGACTGACATACGACGCTTGGGCAGGGATGCTCGACGCGACCCGGAAGCGGTTCCAAGCAGGCAGCCCGCCGCTCTTCGGATAGTCTTTTGCGCCCCAGCGTTTGTGTTTGAGCGAGTTCAACAACGTACACTACTTTCCATGCCCAGGACCGTCGATGAAGGATTCCGCGACTTTCTCTCATGGCTCACCCCGACCGGCACCGAATCGACGGCCGCCCAGAGTCACCGCTCGTCGATAAAGGCGTGTCTGGAGAACAACTACACGCTCAAGAGGTTTGTGCGCATCGGATCATTTGGCAACGGCACGAGCATCTCTGGCTACAGCGATGTGGACTATTTGGCAGAGGTGTCCGCAAACAATCTCACCACCGATTCAGCCTATAGCTTGACAAAGCTGCGGAATACTCTCGACTATCGCTTCCCGAACACGGGTGTCGGGGTCCGCTGTCCAGCAGTCGTCGTTCCCTTCGGAACAGATGCCAAGAACACGACCGATTTGGTGCTGGCCTATGACACGGGACGGCAGACGGGGGGCCGAGTCATCTACCAGCTCCCGGATAGTGAAGGCGGGTGGATGGACGCCGCACCGGATGCCCACAAGGCCTACGTTGTCAAGCAGGACGATCGCCTGAGCAGCAAAGTCCGCCCGCTTGTCCGCATCATCAAGGCGTGGAAGTTCTACCGGAACGTGCCGATCTCGTCGTTCTACCTGGAGATGCGAGTCGCCGAGTATGCTACGGGCGAGTCCAGCATCATCTACAGCTACGACGTGAAACGGTTCCTGTGCTGGCTCCGCGACATCGGACTGGCACGACTCCAGGATCCGGTCGGCGTTTCAGGCTACATCTATCCGTGTAAGACAACTGCTCAAGCCGAAGATGCCATCAGCAAACTGGGCACCGCTGCGACCCGAGCCTCAAACGCGCTTGAGTGCGAGAAGACAGAGAAGATTAGCGATGCGTTCGATTGGTGGAGACTGCTCTACAACGACCAGTTCCCCACGTATTACCGCTGATCGCGGTGTTCTCGCCAAAGTCGATCCAGCCGTTCGCGTTCCCGTTCGTACAACACCGTCGGCACGGCGGGGGCCATCGCGGTTGCCGCTTCGTAGTCGGTAAACGCGGCCATGTATGGCTCCGGGCCGTTCGGAGTGATCTTTTCCAAGCGGCGTTCGACCCTCTCGACGGCGGTAGCAGCGGCCTGCCAGTTCATCGCCTGCCCCAGTTGGTCCGCACTCACGAGGAACGCCACGAACGCGAGGATGCAGTTGGCGATGACTGGGCCGAACTCTCGGGGGGCAAACGCCGCGACCGCCAGTAGGCCGACGATGATGCACGCGACGGTGATGCCAAACTTGGTGAATCCAGCCCGCGCCGCCATACGGTACAGCGAGTGTGAGAAAAACGCAGATTCCTGCAAGTTCTCCCGAAGGCGTTCCAGCCCCGGCGTGTGCGTGCTGGCGTAGTAGGTTTCGGGCATGGCATACACCGCAGCCTTCTGCTCGGCGTCCGCGCCCGCGAGATCCCGCAGGAGGCGGATGTCCAACTGCTCGCTAGACGGT
>CAZZAH010000323.1:0-5420 GCA_964652115.1 uncultured bacterium
CCGATCGCGGCCTCCGATCGCGCCGAGCGCGAGCTCAACCTCAGGCTGATCGCTTTTCTGCTCGAGCTCGATCGCGGCGTCGAAGAGTTTCGCCGCTCCTACGGGATCTCGAACGAGGAGCGCGCGTGGCCGACCGCCGAAGACCTCACGCGGCGTTTGATCGGATCGAAGGACTCGAGCGAGGCACGACGCGAGCTCGAAGCTCTGCTCTCTGATTTGATGGTCCATCAGATCGCGTTGCTCGAGGGATATACCGAGGCGACGCACGCGGGATCGCTTCGACTGCTCGAGAGCCTCGATCCGGAAAAGGTCAGGGACCAGTTCGATCACGGCGTGGTTCGCGTCGGGCCGTTTCGCCTGAGCGCGCGCTCGCGTCCGGTTCTGATCCAGGCGATCTGGGAAGAGATCCTCAGACGATGCCAGCAATATCGGGCGCTCGACGCCGCGCAATTCGAGCGCTTCTTCCGCGACGGATTTCAGCGCGGGTATCGTCGATTCTGGGAAGCGCGACGGAGCGGCGGCGCGCAAGGCTAGGCCTTCGGCGAAGGTCGGAGTGTCGGGAGGACGGCGCGGGAATGAGGAACGGAGTGAAGGGATCGGCGCTCGTCTTGAGCGCGGTGCTGCTGACGGGATGCGGCATCCTGGGCGGCGGCAAAGAGGCTCCGCAAGGCGGGATCGAGAAGGTCGCGACGCCGAGCGTCGAATCGATGAAGGCGGGCGAGACGGCGACCAAGCTCGTGTTGGCGGCGAAGGATCGGCTGAACACCTGCGGGGCCGAGCAGTCGAACATCCTCGTCGTGCGGGTCTATCAGCTCAAGAGCGATGGCGCCTTGATCGGGGCGTCGCTCTCGCAGCTCTGGGACCACGAATCGGACGAGCTCAAGGGCGATCTGCTCGAGCAGGCGGAGTTCGTGCTCGAGCCGGGGCAGCAGCAGGAGGTGTCGATCTCGTCTAAGTCGGGCGCGACCGTGCTCGCGATCGTGGCCGACTTCTGCTCGACCAACGGCGAGTGTTGGCGCTGGATCCGTCCCTGGAAGAGCGTCGGCTCGAACAAGAAGCTCGTCTTCGGCGAGACATGCATCGAGGAATCAAAGTAGCCAGAGGAGTTCATGAGCAAGCGCGCACGGGTCGTTTGGAGCGAAGGTCTGCTGCTGACCCCGCAGCATTTCCAACAGCAGGATCGCTACCACGAGGAGCAGAGCGCGGATCTTCTCCGCGCGTCGCGCGCCTTCTATTACGGATTCACCTCGCTCTCGCTGCAGGCCGAAGCGATCCACAACGGCCTCGTCCTGATCGAGGAGGCGAGCGGCGTTCTGCCGAAGGGCACGCCGTTTTCGATCCCTGAGCGCGACACGTCGCCGATGGGGCGGAGCATCGAGGCGAGCTTTCCGCTGCGCGAGTCTGTGCTGCCGGTCTACCTCGGCCTGCGCGTCCTTCGCACCGGCCGGCCCGAGACCTTGGATCCGGCGGCGGGCGACGCCGAGCTCGCGCGCTTTCACACCGTGACGATGGAAAGTCCCGACTCGACCACCGGGCAGAGCGAGCGCGTGATGCAGATCGCGCGGCCGAACCTCCGCATCCTTCTGCCGGGCGATGAGCTCGGTGATTACGAAGCGCTGCCGTTGGCCGAGATCGTGCGAAAGCCCGAAGGTGGCTTCGCGTATCGCCCCGACTTCGTGCCGCCCGCGCTCGCGATCGGAGCGTCGCCCTTCATTTTGCGAACGGTGAGGCGACTGCTCGAGATCTTGGTGGCGAAGTCGACCGAGCTCTCCGATCGCCGCCGGCAGAGCGGAAAGGGCGTGGCGGAGTTCGGACGCGACGATGTCGCGGGCTTCTGGCTCTTAGGAACCGTGAACGGCTACATCCCGCTCCTCAGTCACTTCCTTCGCGCGCCGAGCGCGCACGCGGAGTCGGTCTACTTCACCTTGGTCCGCATGGCGGGCGAGCTCACCACCATGAGCGACCAGCAGGTGCGCGACCTTCCGTCCTTCGATCACGACCGGCCCGAAGGACCCTTCGCCGATCTCGGCGCCAAGATTCCGAAGCTCCTGGAGACGGTGCTGCCGCGTCACTACACGCGCATCCCGTTGACCAAGGGAGCGGACGGCACATTCCAGCGCAAGATCCAGGACGATCGCCTGCTCGATCCGACCATGACCTGGTTCCTCGGCGCCTACGCAAACGTCCCCTCGAGCGATCTTCAGTCGGGTCTGCCCGACATGATCAAGATCTCCTCGCCCGATCGAATCGACTTCCTGGTCGCGCACGCTCTGATGGGGGTGAACATTCGACTCAATCAGAACCTGCCCGCGGCGCTGCCGATCCAGTCGGGCTACGTCTACTTCCAGGTCGATAAGAGCGGGGAGATGTGGGAGGGCGTGGCGGGATCGCGCGCCATCTCCTTCTACGCTCCGCCGGAATTTCCGGGCATGCTGCTCGAGCTGATCGCGGTGCGGGACTAGCTCGAGCTCGCGCGACTCGCGCGCGAGCGACTCGCACACGGGGCGACTCGCGCGCGGGGCAACTCGCGATTGGGGCCACACGATACGTCGAAACGCGGAGCGCCCTCCGCGACGAGAGGAGACATGAGCGCGTTCTCGCTGAAGCGTGGAAAGAGATCGGGTCCCGGTGGCGCGACCCCCACGATGGGGGAGCTCGCTCCTCCTGGTGCGTCGAAGCGCGTGCCGCCATTGACCGAGCTCTCGGCCGAGCTCTTCTCGGTCGCGATCAGCCTCAAGGGGAACGCCGACATCGGCGACCCGCAGGAAGTGCGGCGGAAGATCCTCCTCCTGCTCGAGCGCTTCGATCAGGAAGCGCGCGACCACGGCTACTCGAGCACCCAGGTCGACCACTGTCGCTTCGCCTTGGTCGCGATGCTCGATGAGGCGGTGCTCTCCTCGACCTGGGTCGGCAAGGACCTCTGGCGTTCGAACCCGCTCCAGCGCGAGCTCTACAAGATCAACGTCGCGGGGCAGGAGTTCTTCACGCGGCTCGAGAGCCTGCGCGCCAATCGCGCGGAGAATCGGCGCGTGCTCGAGGTCTATCACGGCTGCCTTGCGATGGGCTTCGAAGGGCAGTACAAGCTGCTCGGCCGCGAGAAGCTCGAGGGGCTCATCCGCGAGCTCTCGAACGAGCTGGCCGATGGCCGCGCTCCGCGAGCGGAGCAGCTCTCGCCGGCGTGGCGACGGCCCGATGACTTTCCGGAAACGGTCGGAGGCGGAGTTCCGGTCTGGATGACCGCCGCGATCTTCGTTCCGGCGGCGCTGCTTCTGATCGTGCTCTTCGGCGCGGTGGCGCGGATCTCCTCGGATCACACCGCCGACGCGATCCAGCGCTTGCTCACCCGCTGAGGTCCTGAGGTCTTTCGAAGGCGCCTTCGCGCCAAAGGAAACGAATGCTCTTCTCGCTTCTGCTCAAGATGATGAACCCGGCCACGCTCCTCTCGGGGGGCGCGATCGGTCTGGCGGCGCTCGCGATCCTGGTCGGGCGAAGCTTCGGCTGGCCGTGGTACGTGACGCTCATCGTCGTGCTCTCGATCGTGATCCTCTACTTCGCCGTGCTCTTCATCGTGAAGTCGGTGCAGGCGAAGAAGGCGAAGGCGCTCGAGCAGTCGATCGAGGCGCAGGCCCAGGCGCAGATCGCCACCTCGCGTCCCGGTCGCGAGGGCGAGATCGAGAACCTGAAGTCCCAGCTCCTGGAAGCGGTCGAGGCGCTCAAGAAATCGAAGCTCGGGAAGTCGAAGGGGGGCGAGGGCGCGCTCTACGTCCTTCCCTGGTACATGCTCATCGGCCCGCCCGCTTCCGGGAAGACGACGCTGCTCCAGAACGGCGGCTTGAACTTCCCTTACCTCGACCCGAACAGCAGCCGCTCGTCGGTCAAGGGAGTCGGCGGCACGCGGAACTGTGACTGGTGGTTCGCCGAGGAAGCGGTGCTGCTCGACACCGCCGGTCGCTACGTCCTTCCGGTCGAGGCGGACGACACCAAGGAGTGGCTCTCATTCCTGGAGCTCCTGAAGAAGTATCGCGGGCGCCAGCCGATCAACGGCCTCATCGTCGGCGTGTCGATCTCCGATCTCCTCTCCGGCCCGGAGGAGTCGGTCGACGAGCACGCGGTCAAGATCCGCACCCGCGTCGATGAGCTGATCAAGCAGCTCGGCGTGACCTTCCCGGTCTACGTCCTCTTCACCAAGTGCGACCTGATCAAGGGATTCGTCGAGTTCTTCGGCGACTTCTCGAAGACCGAGCGCGGCGCGGTCTGGGGCGCGACGGTGGCGCGCGATCGTGGCCAATCGACGCCGGCCAATCGCGTCTTCGAGGAGGAGTTCGATCGCCTGGTCGAATCGCTCCACGAGATGAAGGTGCCGCGCGTGGCGCAGCTCGGAAAGCCGGAAGGCCGACCCGAGGTGATGTTCTTCCCGCTGCAGCTCGCCGCGCTCAGAACGCGCCTCTCGCGCTTCCTCCAGGTGCTCTTCCGCCAGAATCCCTATCAAGAGCTGCCGGTCTTCCGCGGCTTCTACCTGACGAGCGGCACCCAGGAAGGACGCCCGATCGATCAGGTGATCAATGCGATGCTACGCGGCTTCGGCGTGCCGCCCGCGCAGGAGGGGATGTACGCGCAGCCGAGTCAGACCAAGAGCTACTTCATCGAGGAGGTCTTCTCGAAGATCGCCTTCCCCGATCGCTTCATGGGCGGGCCGTCGGTCGCGGGGGAAAGGCGGCAACGGCTCACGCGCGTTCGCTTCTTCACCGCGGGCTGCATCGGCCTTGCGATCCTGGCGCTGATCTTGGGCGTGCTCTCGAGCTTGAATCGAAGCCTCGTCTCGCACGTCGAGGATCTCTCGGGCAAGGCGAAGGCGTCGGTCGAAGGGGGCGAGCGCAACCTGCCGATGGCCGACCTCCGCACGATCGACGATCTTCGCTCGGGCCTCGAGCAGATGGAGAAGCGGAAGGGCTTCGGCTCGAAGGTCGCGCTCCTCGGCACCTATCAAGGCGAGTCGGCGGAGTCGGCGGCGAGGAACCTCTACCTCTACGTCCTCTACGAGAAGGCGCTCGCGCCCGCGCTGCCGTTTTTGGAGGCGAAGCTCCGCGATCCGAGCGACAGCACTCCTTTCGTCGAGTACTACGACAGCTACCGCACCTGGAGCTTGATCCTGGATCCCGCCACGCGCCTCAAGAGCCGCGCCGACGCGCCGCGCACCGCACTGGTGCTCGGCCGCTTCTGGAGCTCGCGAAACGGCGAGAGCGAGGCCGAGGTCGACACGCTGCTCAAGCGCCAGCTCCTCTACGCCTCGCGCTTCCCGAACGAGCTCGCGGCGTTGGTCAGCCAGCGGCCCGATCCGACCGTCGATCAGCTCGCGCGCGAGCGGATCCGCGACTACTGGTCGGCGACCGCGGTCTATCCCTCGCTCGTGCATGCGGGCG
>CAZZAH010000324.1:0-5414 GCA_964652115.1 uncultured bacterium
TCGTATATCTCGGCGGTGGCGGTCTGGCGCGCGAGCGCCTCCTGAGTCTCGCTCCACAGTCGCGCATTCTGGATCGCGATGACCGCCTGGTCCGCGAACGTCTGCGCGAGTGCCACCTCCTTGCCGTCGAATTCGCCGAGGGCTCCGCGCAGGATCGCGATGCAGCCGACCGCCGACCCATTGCGCTTGAGCGGAACGAACAGCGCGGAGTTGTAGCCGAGCGCCACCGCGAGGTCGCGCATGCGCGGGAAATGCCCTTGCGCGGCTTGCGTATCGCCTACGTTGATCACGCGCGCATCGAGGATGCAGGTGCCGGCGCCGCTCCCGCGGTCGAGCGGCCACGGCGCAAGCGCGCCGCCCTGCCGCGCGAGACCATCGGTCGCGAAGGCCACCGACTCGATCATTCCGCCCCTCGGGATCGCGAGTGCCACCGCGCGGCCGCCGAACAGCTTCTGGCAGCTGTGCACGATCGCGTCGAACACGGGCTTGGTGTCGGTCACCGATCCGCTGATGACGCGCAGGATCTCGGCGGTCGCGGTCTGCCGCTCGAGGGCCTCGCGGGTCTCGTTGAACAGGCGGACGTTCTCGATGGCGATCAGCGCCTGGTCGGCGAACGACTCGGCCATCGCGATCTCGGCAGCGTCGAACGCGCCGGGCGTCTTGCGCCCGAACACCAGCACGCCGACGCACTCGTTCTCGCGGAGCATCGGCACCATCAGCGACGCCGTCATTCCACTCCTGGCGTGGATGCGCTGCTCGGTGGCGGGAAGCTCGACGGCTTTCCAGTCGGGCACGTGCAGCATCTTCCCGGTCGCGAACACGCGGGCGGGGAAGTTGGCGGCCGGGTCGATGGGAGCGTTGCCGGAAGTGATTCCGATGGGGGATCCATCCGCGGTGGCTCCCGCGACCATCGCCTGGAGGAGCGGGCCTTTGCGCAGCACCACCACCGTCAGGTCGCACGCGAGCAGTCGCACCGCGGTGCCCACGATGGCGTCGAACACCGGCTGCGTGTCCGTGGGCGAACCGCTGATGACGCGCAGGATCTCGGCGGTGGCCGTCTGCCGCGCCAGCGCTTCCTGGGTCTCGGTGAAGAGCCGCGCGTTCTGGATCGCCACCACCGCCTGGTCGGCGAACGTCTTGAGCAGCGCGATCTCGGCCTCGTCGAACGGGCGCGGCGGAAAGCACATGACGTCGATCGTGCCGATGCCCTTGCCGTCCCAGATCATCGGTGCAGTGGCGATCGAAAAGTCGCCGTTGCGCACCGCGACGTCGCGGAGGTAATCCGGCACGTCGGGCGAGGCAAGGACGCTGTCGCACCACACCACGCGGCCCTCCCGGATCGCCACGTCGCTCACGGTCCCCGCGAGCGGGCGGGGATACATCGCCTGGACCTGCTCGCTCAACTCGCCGCGGTAGGCGCCGATATCCAGCATGCCATCCTCGACGAGGAAGACAGCGGGAACGCGGGTTCCGAACAGGCGCGTGCAGCTCTCGAGGATCTTGTCGAACACCGGCTTCGGGTCCGACATCGAGCGGCTGATCACCTGCAGCACCTCCGCCGTCGCCATCTGGCGCTCGAGCGTCTTGCTCGTCTCGTCGAACAGCCGCGCGTTGCGCAGCGCTACCGTGGCCTGGCGCGAAAGGCCGCTCAGGAACTCGAGGTCGCGATCGTCGAAGGGATCGCCTCCCGTGCGCCACACGGCCATCGCGCCCTCGACCGCTCCCTGGGACCCGAGCGGGACCACCATCAGGCGGTCGTTCTCGGCCTGCAACGTGCCCTGAATCTGGATCGCGCGCGGATCGGCGGCCGTGTCGTTGACGTACTCGGCCGTGCCGCTTTCGAGCAGGCTGCCGATGATGCCCTTGCCGCCTTCGACGATCGTTTCGCGGATGGCGTCCGCGATCTCTCCGACCGCGACGATCGCTCGGTAGTTCTTCGTCCCCTCCACCGGCAGGAAGATGGCGCTGTTGCCGGCGTGGAGCAGGTCCTTCGCGTGACCGGCGATGCGGTCCATGACGGTGGACAGGTCGAGGGAGGACGAAAGATCGCGTCCCACCTCGAACAGTGCCGCCGACTCGCGCGCACGGCGCTGCGTCTCGTCGAAGAGGCGCGCGTTCTGCATGGCAACGCTCATGCTGCCGGCCAGCGTCTCCAGCAGGCGGACGTCGTCGGCGCTGAACGCGTTCTCGCGCTCCATGTCGTTGAGGACGATCATCGCCTGCGTCTGGCCGCCGATGACGAGCGGCACCAGCAGAAGCGATCTCGGGTGACGATCGCCGGCGATTAGCCCCGTCGAACCGAGACTCGCCGTCACTTCCCGCACGTTCTCGTTGATCAGCAGCGTGCGGCCGGTGCGGACCACTTCGGCGCTGACGCCGCGGTCGCTGATCGGTCGCGGCTTCGGATGGACGCGCTCGCCGTCGAGAACGCCATAGGGAAACAGCATGCGGCCCGAGGCGCGATCCACGACCCGGATGCCTTCGAGGGATCGCGGGAAGACTTCGCGCAGCTTGTCGCCGACCGCGTCGTACACACCCTGGATGTCGAGCTCGCCGGCGAGCGCCTGTTGCACGGCGTTGATGATGCCGAGCTCTGCCGCGCGCTGCCGTGCGGCCTCGTAGCTGCGCGCGTTGAGGAGCGCCACCGTCATGCTGGACGCGACGGTTTCGAGAAGGCGCACCTGCGACGGCGAAAATGCGTGATCCCGCTCGTGATCCTCGAGCATCAGCGCGCCGTGGATGCGGTCGCCCGCCATCAGCGGGACCGCGCAAATGCTGCGCGACTGGTCGGTCTCGGGGCGCACCTCGATGCCTTCGGCCGCCTGCTCGGCGCGGTCGCCGATGACCCACGTCTTGCGACGGCGGAGGAACCGGTCGATGATGCCGCCCGGCACCACCGGCGAGCCGCGATTGAGAAGACGTTGGCCGTGCTCGAAGCTGTACAGGGTATCGAGCGTATTGGCCGCTTCGTTCCACCAGCGGATGCTCAAGTCGCCCGTTGCGAAGACTTCGCGCAGCCGGTCGCCCACGGCGTCGACAATGCCCTGGAAGTCGAGCGCGCCGCCCACGGCCTGCTGGATGCTGTTGATGACCGCGAGCTCGGCGTTGCGCGCCTCGCTCTCCTTGAACAGGCGCTGCGTCTCGTCGAACAGGCGCGCGTTCTCGAGAGCCACGCCCATGCTAGACGCGATCGTGGTAAGCAGCCGGGCTTCGCTGTCGCCAAAGGCATATTCGCGCTCGAAGCTCTCGACGATGACGATGCCCACGACCCTGTCGCGCGAGACGATCCGCACCGTCATCGCGGACAACGCGCATTCCGTGCCGGGAACGACGCCGCCACCGGCGACCTCCTCGCGCGTGTTGAGAAACGTGACGCTGCGATCGGAGGTGATGTCGCGCCACTTCTCTTCCGACGGCTTGACCGACGGGATCGTGATGCGCTGCCCGTTCTCGTACTCGTAGAGGAAATGGCCGGTTCGCGTCTCGTGGTCGTACCAGCGGATGCCGATGTTCTCGACCCTGAGCACCTCGCGCAGCTTGTCGCCGACCAGGTCGACGATCGCCTGGAAGTCGAGGCTCGACGAAATCCCCTGCTGGATGCTGTTGATGACGGCCAGCTCGGCGTTGCGCTGCTCCGTCTCCTTGAGCAGGCGCTGCGTCTCGTCGAAGAGGCGCGCGTTCTCCAGCGCCACGCCCATCCCCGACGCGACGGTCTGCAGCAGGCGCACGGCGGCGGGCCCGAATGCGAACTCGCGCTCGTGATCCTCGAGGAGGATCGCGCCCAGCACGCGATCGCCGGCGCGGATGGGCACCGCCGCCACCGACCGGCCGAGCGCGGTGCCGGGAATCGCCCTGAACCCGATAGCGGCCATCTCCTCGGAGTTGCCCGCGACCAGTGTCTCTCCATGGCCGCAGACGCGGTCCGTGGGGGAATCCTCGGCCGCGGTGACGACGTACCCCTCCTCCTCGAGCCGGACGCCGTGCTCGTAGGCGTACAGCGCGCGCGCCGATCGCGTGACCGCGTCCCACCACCAGATGCCGACGTTGCCCGTGTGAAAGACCTCGCGCAGCCGGTCGCCCACGAGATCGACGATCGCCTGAAAGTCGAGGTGCGAGGCGACACCCTGCTGGATCGAGTTGATGACGGTGAGCTCGGCGCTGCGTTGCTCGCTTTCCTTGAACAGGCGCTGCGTCTCGTGGAACAGGCGCGCGTTCTCGAGCGCGACGCCCATCGACGCGGCAACGGTGGACAGGACGCGCACCTCCGACTCGCCGTAGGCGTGCTCGCGCTCGTAATTCTCCATTGCGATGGCGCCGAGCACGCGATCGCTGCCGACGATGGGCACGAGCACGTTGGAACTGCTTTGCTCCGTGCCGGGCATCGCGCCGAACCCGGCAGCGATCTGCTCTGCCGCCGTCCCATACACCTCGGCCTTGCGCGTCTCCATGACGCGCCGCGCCGCGCGTGGAAGGCGGATCGTGGGGAGCTTGAGCTTCTGGCCATGCTCGTAGGAGTAGGGGAACTCGAGGCGATCGCGCTCCACGTCGAACCACAGGATGCCCAGGTCGCGCACGCCGAGCACGGTGCGCAGCCGATCTCCGACGAGGTCGACGATGCCCTGGAAGTCGAGGCTCGCGGCCATGCCCTGCTGGATGCCGTTGATGAGCTCGAGCTCGGAGGCGCGCTGCGTGAGCTCCGAGGTGCGTTCGGAGACCTTCTGCTCCAGCGACTCCGACCAGCGCGCGTTGTCGATCGCCACCGCGGCCTGGCTCGCGAGCATCGCGAGGAGATCGCGGTCGGATTCGCGGAAGCGGCCGAACACGCCGTCGATGTCCGCGTAGATCTCGCCGATCAGCTCGTTGCGCGCGACGAGCGGCGCCACCGCGATGGAGCGCTGCTCCCACACGCGTCCCTTCGCCGGCGTGTACGTCAACGCGGCCATGCGCGTGCGGCGGACTTCGTCGATCTGCGGCGCGGCGGCGTCCGCGAGGGAGCCTGCCTCCTCTCCTTGCGGCACCGATGCGCCGGCGATCGTTCGGCTTGGCGACTCGAGCACGACCAGGACGCGTTGCGCGCCCAGGATCTCCGTGGCCTCCTCGACCAGGAATTCGACGAGATCGCTGGAGCTGCGGATCTCGTTGAGACGCAGTCCCGCCTGGGCGAGACGCTCGAACGGTTCGCGCAGGTTACCGTGGAGCGCGAGATGGCGGGGCAGGGCGGTTGCCGAGCGCTTTTCCCGGACCCACTCGCGCATGTATGCGGGGATGATCCTGTGCGCTTGCTCGCTCTTGGCGACGTAGTTGCGGATCAGGCCTTCGTCGGTGATCTTGCGGATGGGATCGGTGACGTAACGATAGGCGGTCGCGAGCGCTCGCTTGGCGGCGGCCCTGGAACCGAGCGCGTCCAGCGCGAC
>CAZZAH010000325.1:0-2323 GCA_964652115.1 uncultured bacterium
ACGATCAGGTAGTCGAGGCCCAGGTTCAGACACGCTTCCTCGATCGGGCGCGACTGCGCATGCACGCGATAGAGCAGGCCCACCTCGCCCGCCGCCCAACGACCGGCGCGCATCCCCTCCTTGATCCGCGAGACGATCGAGCGTGCTTCCTCTTCCTCGTCCTGGGTGATGGCGAGGCCGATCGGGTCGCCGGCCGCGTTCTCGGTCCAGAGCTCCTTCTTCCGACGGCCTTCGTTGCGCTCGACCACCGCCTGCGCGACCGCGAGGATGTTTTGGGTCGAGCGGTAGTTCTGCGTCATCGAGAGGGCGCGGCCCTTCGGGAAGTGCCGCTCGAAATCCAAGATGTTGGTGATGTCGGCGCCGCGCCAACGGTAGATCGACTGATCGTCGTCCCCCACCACCATGACGTTGCCCCACGCCTCGGCCAGCCGCCGCACCAGGCGAAACTGCGCGTGGTTCGTGTCCTGGTACTCGTCGACCAGGATGTGCTGAAACTTCCGCGAGTACTGGTCGCCGATCTCCGGCTGATCCTCGAGCAGCTTGACCGCGAGGAAGAGCAGGTCGTCGAAGTCGGCGCCGTTCTGCGCGCGGAGCCTCGACTGATAGGTGCGGTAGAGCGCGGCGAAGCGCGCCGAATCGCGATGGCCCCACTGCTCGGCCAGATCATCCGGGCTCCAGAGGCGATTCTTCGCCATGCCGAGGATCGACTTCAGCTCGCGGATCTTGGGCGCTTCGTTCTCGTGGTCGTGCGCCTTCAGCACCTCCTTCAAGAGCGAGGTCTGATCGTCGTCGTCGAAGACGGTGATCGGCGCGGTGAAGCCCAAACGATCGGAGTGCCGGCGCAGAAGCCGCAAGCAGATCGAGTGGAAGGTGCCGATCCAGAGCCCGCTCGCCTCGAAGCCCAACATCGACTCGACCCGCTTCCGCATCTCGTCGGCCGCCTTGTTGGTGAAGGTGACCGCGAGCACGCGATCGGGCGAGAGCCCGCGACGAAGGATGAGGTGAGCCAAGCGCCTCGTGAGCACGCGCGTCTTGCCGCTGCCCGCGCCCGCGAGGACGAGCAGCGGCCCATCGCCGAAGAGCACCGCCTCGCGCTGCACCGGATTCAAGCCGCGGACGAGCGGATCGTCCTGCTCCACCACGCTCACTCCTTCGGACAAGCTGACCTCGCTCCCTGTGACTAGCGTCTTCTGAGGGCACGACCGCATCCGCGTGGGATGCCGCGATCCGCGATGCGGAGGCGCGCGCAGTCTAGGGCAAAGCACGCGCGCGACCAATGCCCCTTGCTCTCCACCGCGCACGCTTGCGGTGAAGCCGGGAGCGGTGATCGAGTCTAGTACTCGAGGCGGAAGCGAAGGTCGAGGTTGAAGGTCTCGTTCAAGCTCCCCTGCTCCTCGAAATCCTTCTGGTAGGCGGCGTTCAGATACCAGAGCGGCCCGAGCCGATAGTTGAGGTTGACCGACTGCTTCGCCTTGTCGACCAGCTCCTGAGTGTAGTTCACGCTCCACTGCCGCGTGCTGATCGGCTGGAACGACACCTGCCACGGATCCCCCGCGCCCGCCTGCTGAACCTGGAATTTCTCGAAGAACGGGAGTTGGCTGATCAGCTGCTGCTCGAGCACGCCCCAGATCTCGCCGCCGGCGAGCGCGCTTGCGGGATCGTCGGCGCTGCCGCTGGCGAAGCGGCCTGACTGGCCGTAGGTCAGGAGGCGCACCACCTCGTCGCCGTGCTGTCCATTGTCCGCGTCCAGGTTGATCACCGGCGCCGTCGCGTCGCCGGTCACGTGCGCGGTCACGGTCACGACGTTGTTCGCTTCGTCCTTCACCGGTGTCTCGGCGTAGATATCGAGGATCGGCACCGGCCCCTGTCCGCTGTCGATGAAGCGCACCGTGCCCGAGGTGACGCGGAAGTAGTACGAGAAGACGCGGTAGCGCCCACCCACGATCTGGATCTCCCCCGAGTAGTTCCAGTTCGGCATGCGGTAGCGGACGCGAAGGCTGTCGATCGAGAGATCGAGGTTCGTCCGCGGATCGATCAGCTTGAGGTTGTCCGGCGCCGAGACCACTAGGTTGATCAGGAACGGAGTGCGAAGCACCTTCTGCTGCTTCTGCTTCGTCAGATCCATCGTGATCAGCCCGCGATCGGCGCGGAGGCGACCGGTGAGCGAAGGCCGCAGGCTGTCGCCGTCGACCACCGGATGTGCCCAGACCTCGCCGCTCGCGTGGATGCGATAATTCCCCGACTCGAAGACGGTCACGTCACGCACGCGGCCGTGAAGATCGAAGTTCTTGTCGGTCTTGTAGTGCCCGGTGGCGGTGATCTC
>CAZZAH010000325.1:2423-5404 GCA_964652115.1 uncultured bacterium
AGCTCGAACGGTTTCCGATCGATGGAAAGGCGCATCGGGATGCGCCCCTCGCTCGTGGTGTGGACGCCGCGAAGCGTCCAGTCGAAGCGATCGATGGTCAGCAGGCGATCGTGGTAGTGCACCTCGAGGTTGGCCGAGTCGGCCCGCGATTGTAGAACGAGGAGGTCCGCCGCGCGGATCGTGGCGTCGAGCTCGGGCGCGGAGCCGGCGCCCGAGAGCTCCACCTCCCCATCCAAGGTGCCGCGTACTCCGCCGCTGCTGGCCCCGGCTCCCGGTTCCTCCCCCCCTCGTTCCTCCACCACCTTGAGCGTCATCGGATCGACCGGATCGACGAACGAGGCGCGCGAGGCGTCGGCCGCGGCGCTCGTCCGCCCGCGAAGCGCCACCTCGACCGGGAGGCGCTCGACGCTCACATGGCCGCCGATCGTGGCCGAGTGCAGCGTCGGCACCGGCGAATCCTTGAGGGCGGCGAGACCACGAACCCATCCCTGATTCCAGTGCAGCTCAAGCTGGTCGCCGCGAAGGAGTGCGGGGGACTTCGGCCTCTGAGGACCCATCTGCGTGCGCTGGGTGAAGGCGACGCGACCGCGGTTGGTGTCGAGCGCGGCGCGAAGCGTATCGATCACGATGCTCGAGCGCCCCGGCGAGAGCTCGCCCGCGCGCAGCCGAACCAAAAGGTCGGCCAACTCGACGCCGTAGATCTCGGCGCGACCGGTGTGAATCACCCCGCTGTAGCGCGGCGCCGCGATCGTGCCCTCTCCGTCGAACACGAGGTCGGCCGTCCCGCGCAACGTGTCGGGGGGCAAGTGGAGATACGCCGCCGCCATCGCCAAATCGACCGAGTCGCCTTCGACATGAAAGGCGAAGGGCTCGGTTCCGGGACGTCCCGGCCGCGGCTCGACCCAACCGGTCCCACGCGCCGAGCCGAACTCGGATCCGATCGCGACCGAGTCGACCTTGACCCGCGTCTTTCCAAGATCGATGCGCGAAGGATGAAGCAGCGCGACCGGCGGCAGGCTCCCCGCCACCGCGCGCAATGAATCGATCGAGACCCAGGCGGGCTGCTTCGCCGACAGACGCGCGTCGAGCCAGAGCTCCGTCGTGTCGACCTTGGCGTAGATCGAAGCGTCGATGATGTCGGCGATCCTTCCGACCGCGGAGAGCGAGTCGAACTTCAGGTGATAGATGTCGGGGTGATCCAGCGTGAGGTCGACGTTGAGCCCAAGCGGGGCAAGCGTCCCTTCGACCCCGCGCGCGGCGAGGTTCGCGAAGCGGACCTCCTCCACCTGCCCATTCACCACGTCGAGATTCCCGCGAAGCACCGGATGCTTGACCGGACCGAAGAGCCGAATCTCGCCGGTCGCGCGTCCGGCCAGGTCGATCGGCAGGTGCGGCTCGACCCAACGTTCCAGGTCGAGCTGATCGAGCAGAGCTCGCACCCGGAATTCCTGCGTTTGGCGCGAGAGCGCACCGTTCGCGAAGAGGCCGGCCGGCGCGTCTTCCCCGACCCGCAAGCTGTCGACGCGGAGCGAATCCCGATCGAGCGACAGCGACGCGCGGAATCCCTCGACCAAGTGTCCGCGAATCACGCCCGGCCTCGAATGAAGACGCGCGCGCAGCCGCATGTTCGGCCCCAAGGAGTCGGCGCTGGCGGAAAGGTCCCCGCGAAGCCGCGTGGCCGGCAGCCCCTCGACGAAGCGGGAAAGCGGATCACCCGCGAGATCGAGCCCCGCGTATGAAAGCTGCGCTTGCGCCGCCTTCGCCTTGACCTGCCACGCGCCCGATCCCTCGAGCGTGAGCGAGCCGACGCGAAGCAGCAGCTGCCGCACGAAGGTGGTGTCGAGTCCGCCGTCCGCCGTCACGTCGAGCGTGTCGATGAGCGCTCCGAAGAGCTGCCCCTCGAGCGCGAGGTCGAGGTCGCCGTGCGCGGTCTTGCCGCGGGGGAACCTCGCCGCAAGCTCGAGCTCGCCCGAGACGGCATCCCCCTGGCGCAGCGGTAGGCGAAGGCGGCGAAGCGGGGTGAAGCGGCCCGGTTGAAACTGAAGCGCGCCGGCGTCGACCCGCAGACGGGTCTCCGCGACGTCGGTGGCGTCGAGCTCGACCGAGAGATCGGCGCGCCCTCCGGTGAAAACGGCGCGCAAGGAATCGAGCCGCACTTCCCCCGCCTCGCGCGCGCGGAGCTTGCCGTCGAGGAGGCTCACCACCAACGACTCGCTCTCGAGGTGCACCGTCGCCTCGGAGAGGATGGCGGTCAGATCGCCGCGCAGGTGCTTCACGTCTTCGAGGCGGAGCTTCGCGTCCAAGAGCCGCCGGTCGCCGCGCGAGAGCGACGCGCGCTCGATCGAGAGGAGGCCGATGTCGATCCGCGGCAAGCCGAGGCGAAGGTTGAGGCGTTCGGGAAAGCTCGGCTTCGCTTTCGGCTCGCGGTGCGGTACCGACTGAAGATCGATCGCGAGTGAGTCGACCGCGGCTCTGCTCACGTCGATGCGGCGCGAGATGAACGCCAGCGGCCGCCAGACCAACTCGAGCGAGCCGATGCTCCCCCATCGATTCCACTTCCCCTGCGCGCGGCTTTCGACCGCGATCTGTTCGAAGCGAAGGCTGAAGGGATCGAAGCGCACGACCCGGCCGACGCGGATGCGGCTCTCCTCGCCGATGAGCGCGCGAGTCGGCACGAGGTCGAGCAACGGATCGCGCACGCCGGGAATGCGCACGAGGAGGAAGGGCGCCACCAAGAGCGCGCCGAGGATGCCCACGATCCAGAGCGGCACCGCCACCGCGCGCCGGAGCTTCCATCTCTTCTTTGGGGTCGCGTCGCTCATGCCGTCCGCCTAGAACGCCTGTCCAAGACCGATGTGAAACTCTCCGGGCGCCTTACGCAGCGAGCGCCCGCTGTCGATCTGAAGCCCGTAGTCGAAGCGGAGCGGACCGACCGGCGTGATGAACCGCAATCCCGCGCCGACCGAGTAGAACACCGCGAG
>CAZZAH010000326.1:0-3862 GCA_964652115.1 uncultured bacterium
ACGCCACCGATGATCATTTGCTCACCTCCTGCTTGGGGACCTTTTCCTCTTGGGATCCGAGTCGCCACCGGCCTGGTTGGCGCGACCCGGTTACGTTTACTACTTCGTCAGATCCGTGCCACCGCCGCGCAGCGACTGGAACAGCGCCCGAGCGACGATGCCTTCGCGGCGCGCAATTCCCTTCAAACATGACAGTTACAGGCCGGAGAAGAAAAATGGGAGCCGCTCGCGCTCGGGGCCTCGAGCGTGAACCCCGGCGTCTGATGTAAAGCGGGCTAGACAGGACCTAGGAAGGATTGGTGAACGAGGAAGAGGGAAAGTCGTTTCAGGCTAAGGGCTTAGGCAACAGTAAAGATACCTTGTCACTAGTGAAAGAAAGTGTCGCCTGGCGCTTCCTGTCGGCGCGGTTCTGGCCTCCGCATCTCGTAATGTCGGATTCTGTTGTGGAGATGCTGGCGGGAGATCCCCAGCTCGATCGCGGACTTGGCGATGTTCCAACGGTTTCGAGCGAGCGCCTCCACGATCGCCTGTCGCTCGGCCCAGCTCATCGCATCCGCGAGGCTGATCCTCCCCTTCGGCGGCTCGGGAGTTTGCTCGGGCGACAGGAGCTTGGCGAACTTGTCCCCCATGTGCTCGATGTCGATCAGCCCGCCGGCGGGAGCGAGCCCATGCCCCAAGGTCACCGAGTTCTCCAGGATACGGACGTTGCCTGGCCACTCGTGGTTCTGAAGCGCCTGAATCGCGCGACGCGTGAAGCCGGTCACGCCACGCGGCTTCGCCTTCTCCTGCACGTCGACGAAGTGCTGCGCGAGCCTCAGGATGTCCTCGCGCCGCTCGCGAAGCGGGGGGATCTCGAGCGTGATGCCGTCGAGGCGATCGTAGAGATCCTCTCGAAAGAGGCCCGCCTTCACCATCCCCGGTAGATCGCGGTTCGTCGCCGCCACCACGCGCACGCGAGCGTGCCTCTCCGCGTTCTCTCCCACGCGGGTGAACGTGCCCCGTTGGAGGAAGATCAGCAGCATCGGTTGGATCTTGAGCGGGAGGTCGCCGATCTCGTCGAAGAAGAGCGTTCCGCCGTCGGCCTCTTCGACCAGGCCCTTTCGATCACGCACCGAGCTGGTGAAGGCGCCGCGAGCGTGCCCGAAGAGCTCCGCGGGACCGAGATCCGGCGTGAGCGCCGGGCAGTTCACGGTCAGGAAGGGCTTACTCCGCCGGTAGCTCTTCGTGTGGAGCGCGCGAGAGACGACATCCTTCCCCACCCCGGGCTCACCACGCACAAGCACCGGAAGCTCGAGGTCCGCGAGCTGAAGCACGCGATGCGCGAGCAGGCGCATGGCGGAGGATTCCCCCACCAACTCCTCGATTCCGGTGCCGCCGGAGACCTCGGCCAAAAGCGATTGATTGCGCTGCTCGAGCGAGGACCGCTGGTCCTCGAGCTCGACGATCGTCGCGGCGGTGACCAGCGCAACGGACACATGCGCGGCCAGCGCCTGGAGCACGAGGGTCAGCTCTTCCCCCGGAAGCGCCATCCGCCGGCCCGCCGAATCGAGATAGAGGACGCCGAAGGGCGTGCCTCTGCGCCGCAGCGGGACGGCCACGGCCTGCGCGAGGTTGAGCCGCGCCTGACTGACGGTCAGCTCGCCGGTTTCGATCGCCGTAGCCGAGTCGTAGCGCACGATCTGGTTGTCCTCGATCGCGCGGAGGCTCAGCGACTGCGAGAAGAGAGCGTCCTCGGGAGGAAGGGTGTCGCCGGTATGGCCGCGTGCCTCCCGGAGCTCGAAGCCGACCGCTTCTTCCCAGGAGAGCACCATGCCCCGCTCCGCGCCGGTCAGGGAGATCGCTTGGTCGAGCAGGCGGCGCAGGAGCTCGCTCTCGTCGTGGATGGAGGAGAGCTCGCGCGAGACCTCGAGCAGCTTCCATGCGGCGGAGTCGAGAGACCGTGCATAGGGATCGACGCCGGCGGTCGGGGGTCGACGAAAGGCCGCCAATTGGTCACGAAGCGAAGGTGTGGGCCGCGACTCCGCAGGGCGTGCCGGTTCCCCTTCCGTGGGGGACGGGCTCGACCCCGAGGGATCCGGCGGAACATCGCCGCCCTGATCCTCGAACTGCATTCCGACCTCCTCCTGGGTCTGAGCGCGCGCCCTCGCGGATCGGCGCGCGACGCGGGTACTTCTTCGCCCAGCTCGCCCTGGAAATGCCAGCTCGCCCCGGATGTGTCTGCATGGGGCGACGAAGCCAGCCGAGCGCGCCAGAAAAACTTCGCGCTAGGCGCAGCGAGCAGCATCTTCTAAGTCGGACGGTTGAAGTTATCCCGCCCCAGCCGCAGGCGTCAACTAATGATTACGTCGAGCGAGCTGCGCCGGCCCTAGTCCCCGATTCGATAGCGGATGATCGTCCAGAGGGCGACGACCGCATCCTTCCACCCGATCTTCTTCCCCTCCGCGTAGGTGCGGCCGTAATAGGAGATCGGGGTCTCGAAGACGCGGAGGCCACGACGCGCGACCTTGGCCGTGATCTCCGGCTCGAACCCGAAGCGGTTCGATCGGAGCGGGATCTTCTGAAAATCCTCGCGGCGGAACGCCTTGTAGCAGGTCTCCATGTCGGTGAGGTTCAGGTTGGTCATCATGTTGGAGACCATCGTGAGGAACGCATTGCCGACGTAGTGCCAGTAAAAGAGCACGCGATGCGGACCGCCCAGGAAGCGGGAGCCATAGACCACGTCGGCTAGCCCTCGCTCGATCGGGTCGATCAGCTTTCCGTACTCGCTCGGGTCGTACTCGAGGTCGGCGTCTTGGATCACGATGATGTCGCCCGTCGCCAGCCCGCCCGCAGTCCGGATGGCGGCGCCCTTGCCCATGTTCTTCTCGTGGAAGTAGACCCGGACATTCGGGTGCGAGTAGCCCTTCAGAATGTCGCGCGTGCCGTCGGTGGAGTAGTCATCGACGACGAGAAGCTCCTTGTCCCACGGGGTTTCGAGCACACGCTCGAGGAGCGAGAGGATGGTGTTCCTCTCGTTGTAGACCGGGATCAGAATCGACAGCTTCGGCGCCATGCGGACTCCCCTTCAATCCAAGGACAACGAGACAAAGCGTCGGGATCCTAGCAGCGCTTGGCGTCGAGGCAAACCGAGGAAGCGTCGCGCGACCAGGGTGAGCCCCTAGCGCCCGAGCACTCGCCCGTAGAGGGCCCGAGTGTCCGCGACCATGCGGTCGTGCGAAAAAGCAGTAAGCACGGAACGCCGCCCTCCAGAGCGCAGCTCCTCCCGAGCACGTCGCGGTCCGCCCTCGTCGATCCAATCTGCCCACCGCTCCACCTCCCACTTCATCGCGCATTGCTGCAGGGACGCGGCGGCGAGCACTTCGGGCACGCCTCCGACCGGGGTCGCGAGGACCGGAACCTCGCGTTCGAGGGCGTCGAGCAGGGCATAGGGAAGGCCTTCCCAGCGTGAGGGAAGGAGGAGGAGATCCAGACCGGGGAAGATTGCGTCGCGGTTGGTCTCCACGCCCTGCCAGCGGATCCGCTCTTCGATGCCATCTCGTCGCGCGCGCGCGCGCAACTCGGCCTCGAGAGGGCCGGCGCCGAAGATCAGGAGCAGCGCGTCGGATCCGCGCTCCGCGAGCCGCAGAGAGAGCTCGAGCAAGCGCTCGGGCTCCTTCTGCCGGCAGAGGCGCCCTGCGAAGCCGAGCACGAGTCGATCGTCGAGCACGCCCCATTGCCGCCGCAGCGTGCTTCGGGTCTTCGCGAGCCAGGCGAGATCGCGCGCTTCGATCCCGTTTGGAATCGTCACCAAGCGCCTGATCGAATCGAGCCCGGCATCGCGCAGCCACGCGGCGTCGGCCGAACAGACCGCGATCGAGACGTC
>CAZZAH010000326.1:3962-5403 GCA_964652115.1 uncultured bacterium
GCGGAAGCGGGCCGTCGACGCCCGTCACGAGATGCAGCTCGGCCCGCTCGCCTTCAACGCGAGCCAACCCGGAGGCAAGATCTCGAACGTGGCGCTCGGTGCCCCCGAGGCCGGCGCCGTCGAGCACGAAGGCGATGCGGGTGGGCTCACTCATGCTCGACGTCGTTCGCGCTCAGCGGATGGTGAACGGCTGCGGCACGAAGCAGAGCACGAAGACGATCAGCGCAAAGATGCCGAGCCCGACGCGCACCCAGCCCAACGGCTCGTCTTCATCGAGCGTGCGCGGGTGTCGCACGCCGAAGAGCAGCAGCAGCACGAACCAGAACCACCAGCCCGGATAGAAGAGCGCGTTCACCCCCATCGCGATCAAGACGAGCGTGGCGAACAGGTGGCTTCGCTTCCCCACCAGTCCATAGAGCACATGCCCGCCGTCGAGCTGCCCCACCGGAAGTAGATTGAGCGCGGTGACGAAGAGCCCCGCCCATCCCGCGAAGGCGATCGGGTGGAGCAGCACATCCTCGCCCGCGCCGAGATGCGGAAAGAACCTCGCCTCCGACCACTTGAGGAGCAGCGAGTCTCCGAGCGGGATCATGTCGGGCACGTTCCCGATCGGCACGATGCGCGAGTGCTGCAGCCCATAGAGCAGCGCGATCAACGCCGGCACCAAGCCGGCGAGCGGCCCCGCGATCCCGATGTCGAAGAGCACGCGACGATCCCGAATGTTCGCCTTCATCCGAATGACCGCGCCCATCGTGCCGAAGAGCGACAGATACGGCATGGGGATGAAGAGCGGCAGGGTCGCGGCGACGCGGTAGCGCCGGCACATCAGGTAGTGCCCCATCTCGTGGCAGAGAAGGATCGTCATGATCGCGGCGGAGTACTGCCAGCCCAAGGTGAACCAGGTCGACAGGACGGTCAGCAGGAAGAGCAGGGCGGGCCGAACGATCTCCTCTCGCGTGAGGCGCGGGACCGGAATCGCCTCGCCGGTCCAGTGTGGCTCGACCGGAAGTGCCCGGCCGATCCCGAAGATCCCGTAGCCCGACGCTATCGACCGCAGACGATCCCCGATCGCGCTCAATCGCTTCCCTTCGACGCTAGCGGCCCGAGCGGGAGACGCCTTGCCTCCGACCGCGACCTCCGCAACACTGAGCCCTCACTATAACGAGCGGGGGAAATCGTGGCAGCACGCATGCGCGAGGCCGAGTTCGGGATCATCGGGTATGGGCGATTCGGGCAGCTCCTCGCTCGGGAGCTCAAGAGCCGCGGCCGGGTGCTCGTATTCGATCCGCGCCTACCCGCGACGGCGCTGCCGGTAGACGATTCCTCGATTTGTGCGGCGAGCCTGGAGGATACGTGCGCGGCGCGGTTGCTTCTCTATGCGGTGCCGATCCGCGTGCTCGAGTCGGTGATCGTCGCGAGCGCGCCACATGTCCGCGAGGGC
>CAZZAH010000327.1:0-5381 GCA_964652115.1 uncultured bacterium
GACCGGCCGAGGTCGCCTGCGTCTCCGCCGCGCGCAGCCGCTCCTCCGCGAGGGCGAGCTCGGCCTTCGCCTCGCGTGTTCCGGACGACAGCTCCTTTCGCGCCTCGATCAGGTGAAGCTTGTCGCGGAGCCGCTCGAGTCGGTTCTCGGACTCGAGGAACGCGCGCGCCTCGTTGCCGCGCGCGAGCTCGGCCAGGCGGCGGCTCGCGAGGTTGATCCTGCTCATCGTCTCGGCGAGGGACCGCGCCAGGAGCTCGAGCGTGTCGAACGCGGGGGCCTCTTCCTCGGTCGGAGCGGGCAGCTCGGCGGCGCGTCGCTCCAGCTCCGCGATCCGCGTCACGCGCGCATCGATCGCCTGTCGCGCGCGCAGGAGTGCGGCATGCGCCTCGAGCCAATCGGTTCTCCCGCGCAAGGGCGCGAGCTCTCCCTCGAGCGCGGCCTGAGCCGATGCGATCTCGAACTCGGCGACGTTCCGCTCGCCCGCGAGTTGGTCGGCTCGCGTGCGCTCACGATCGAGTGACTGGGCCGCCTGCTCCACCGCTTCGAGCATTCGGGGCAGCTCGCTCGGTGCACCGCGGAATCGCTCCAGCTCGGGCGCGAGCTCGAGCGCGCGCCCGGCCGCCTCGATCGACTCGAGCTCGGCGCGCGCGGCCGAGAGTCGACCCAGCTCGTCCAGTCGCCGCCGCCGCTCCTCATCGAGCCGGCTCCAACGCGCGAGCGTGGCGACGCGCGCCTTTCGTTCTTCCTGCCGCAGTCGGAGCGCGTCCCGCTTGGCGTCGTTCTCCTCGATCGCGAGATTGCCCTGGTTGAGCTGATCGAGGTCGCCGCCGGTCTCGCGAAACTCGAGGTTCATTCGGCCGAGATCGCGTTCGAGCACCTCGATCCTGCCGTCCTCGCGTTGATTGGTCGGACGCCCCGTGCCTGGCTTGGCCACGCCCATGTCGCCGGTGCGCTTGGTCAGCGCCTTGAGCTCCGAGAAGAGTCGACCTTCGATCGCGTCGAAGCGCGCGGCGCGGCTTCCGGTGAGGAGATGCTTGAGCTCCGTACCGAGCCCCTCCACCTCCGGCATCGGTTGCGTGACGCAGAAGGTCTCGCGAAAGAGATCGAGCTCGGCGAGACCTAAGAGCGCGCGGAGCTCGGAGAGAAACGCGGTGCCGGCCGAGGAGCGCGCCTGCGGATTGTGCTCGCCTTCGAAGAGCGTCGTGGGCACGCCGTCGACCTCGCGCGTCAGGCGAACGCGATGGCTGTCGAAGCGTCGATGGAGTCGATAGACCGCGCCCTCGGCTTCCCACTCGAGCTCGCCATAGAACGCGTCGGCCGGAGAGAAGGCGCGAAAGCGTCCCCAACCGAAGCGCGTCGGATCGGTCGTGCCGGGCAACCCGAACCAGACCGCGGCGAGCGCCGAGACGAGCGTGCTCTTGCCCGATTCGTTGGGTGCGATCCAGACGGCTGCCCCGCGCGGAAAGACAAACTCGGTCGGCCGCGAGTAGACGCCGAAGCCCGCGACCACGAGCCGGCGGATTCGAAGTGGGCTCATCGCGGCTCCGAACCCGAGGGCGCGCCAAACGCCGCGAGGCCGAAGCGTGCGGCCGCCTCGGCCAGCGCGCGTTCTTCCTCGCCGGTCGCCTCGGCGATACCGCGGAGCGCGCGTCGCGCGAAGGCGCCGCGAATCGTCGGCTCCTCCGCGAGGTCGACGAGGGAGAAGGAATCACCGGCCGTGCGCCCATCGATCAGCTCGAGGTGAAAGGCCAATGACGCGTGGGCCGCCTGCAGCGCGGTCAGATCGAGCGGGAAGTCGGCCAGGCCTTCGAGCTCGACTCGCGCGATCGCGCCCGGGGTCTGCGCGAGAAGCGCTCGGAGCCGCTGCTCCAGCTCCTCACGCCGCGCGAGGCCGGAGAGGTTCCATCGCTCGCGCAGGAAGGGCCGAGCGGGAAAGGGCGCGCGCGACGGGCGAAGCTCGTCGGTCGCCAGATCCACCGTGACGATCGTCGCCCAACTCGGATCGTCGAAGCCGCCCCCCTCGATGCGTCCCGGATAGCAGGCCCACGCGCGTCCGAGCTTCTTCTCCATCGGGCGATGGATGTGCCCCAGCGCGACGTAATCGAACTCGCCGAGCGTGGCCCCGCGAATCGGCAACGAGCGATCCGACCAATCGACATCGAGCGAGCCGTGCGCCAGCAGGATCCGCCGCGCATCGGAGCGCGGAAGCTCGGGCGGCTCGAGAGGAATTCGTGTCCGCCCGGCGACGTAGGCCAGGGAGTAGATCTCGACCGGGCGAGGACCGATCTCGAGCCGCGTGACCAGCGCGGGATTGGGCTGGCTCACCAGATGGCCGGGCCAGCGCGCGGCGTAGCTCCGATAGACGCAGTCGGGGTAGCTCCACTCGTCGTGGTTGCCGGGCACGGTCACGACGACGATCCCCGCCGCGGCCACGCGCGCGAGATCGGCCAGCACCGACTCGACCAAGGCGTGCGGCGGATGATGCAGATCGAAGAGGTCGCCCGAGATCACCATCACGGCCACGCCGCTCTCGGGCGAGAGCGCATGCTCGCTCACACGACGGAGCACGAGATCGCACTCGCTCCGCCTCGCCGGCGCGGCCGGACCGAGGTAATCGTGGCTGTCCCCGAGGTGGAGATCGGCGACGTGGAGGAGCCGGGTCCGCATCGCGCCGCTCAGGCTCCCTAGTCCTTGCGGCGAGAGAAGCGGAAGGGGAGCGAAATGCTCGCGCGCACCGGATGCCCGTAGCGCGTCGCCGGCGAGAAGGTCCACTTGCGCGCCGCCGCCAGGGCCGCTTCCTCGAGCTCGGGCTCGGCGCGGCTCTTGTCGACTCGCGCGGCGACCACCTTGCCCGATTCATCGACCGTGACCAGGATCGTGACCTGGCCTTCGAGCCCTCGCTCCTGCGCGGTCTCCGGATAGATGGCCGGCTCCTGATAGAGCGGCACCGGCGGCGAGTCGTAGTCGGGCGCGTCGCCCGCCGGTTGATCGAGCAACGCGTCCTTCGCCGCTTCGAGGTCATCGAGCTTCCAACCGTCGAGCACGAAGTGAACCAGATCGGGCGTCGCGTTCGCGCCCTCGGCTCCGCTCGACGCCGGCAGGCCCGCGCGCGCGGCCGCGAGCGCGGGATACTCGCTCGCCTTGATCGCGTCGGTCAGCTTCGCTCGCCACGCTTGGAGGAAGGGGCGCGCGCTCTCCAAATCGAGGGTGGTGCCGCGTTCCAAGTACGTGAGCCCGCGCGCGTCGTCACCCGCGCTGAGCTGCAGGTGAGCCAGCCCTAGCACCGCGAGCACATCGCTCCCTTGATTCCACGACTCGAGCAGAAGATCCGACGTGCGGTCCTTCTCCTCGAGCGCCAAGTAGAGGTAGCCGAGATTCCGCCGAATGCGAGGTCCCCACGGCGGGGCCACCACCGCCTGCCGACCGCGTTCCATCACCTGGAGGGCGTCGTTGAGGCGCCCCGCGCGACCATAGAGCGCAGCGAGCTCCACCACCGCGGGACCGTACCCCGCGTTGAGCGCGAGCGAGCGCTTCCAGTTCTCCTCCGCTTCAGCGTCGCGCGATTCGCGTTCATAGAGCGACGCGATCTGGTCATACAGGAAGGGATCGCGCGGGTCCTTCTCGAGCGCCTTCTTGTACATCTGCTCGGCGTCGTCGAGGCGGTTCATGTAGACGAGCACGTTCGCCATGTTGCTCCAGCCGTCGGAGGCGGCCGGGTTCTCCTCGGTCATCTGGCGAAAGGCCTCGAGCGCTTCCTTCAGGTAGGCGGGGTCGTGTTGGCCGCGATTGAAGAGCACCTTGCCCAGAGCGAAGCGCGCGTCGACCCGCTGCGGCTGAAGCGCGACCGCCTGGCGGAAGTACTTCTCCGCGAGGTCGAGCTTGTCGAGCGACTCATAGGCATCGCCGTAGAGGATGCAGGCCAGCGCGAAGTCGGGCTTCTCCTGCAAGGTCAAGCGGAGGTACTCCGCCGCCACGTCGTCGAAGCCCTGGTAGATCGCGTCGTAGCCGTTGCAGAAGGTCTCGACGAAGGGGGCGGGCTGATTCCTGAGCGCCTGCGCGCACTTGGCGCGTCGCTCGTCGTCCCCTTCGGTCTCCGCCATCTCTTGCAGAAGCTGGATCGGATTGATCGTGTTGGCCGCGCGTGCGGCGCGGGCCGCGGGCATCGAGAGCAGCCCGATGAGGAGCGCGGCGTGGAGAAGATCGAGTAGCGCGCGTGGGGCTCGCGTGGAGGTCGGCCTCATCGTGTCTTTCATCGCGGAACGATACCCCCTCATGCCCGGCACCCCCATCCTACGGTCTTTCAGCTTCGACCTGAATCGAGAAGATCGGCGAGCCCTGCACGACTCGATCGGCCACTTCTTGCCCTGACTCGATCTGCCCGAAGACGGTGTAGCGACCGTCGAGGTGCGGCTGATCGGAGTGGGTGAAGAAGAACTGGCTCCCGCCGGTGTCCTTGCCGGAGAGCGCCATGCCGAGCGTGCCGGTGTGATACGGCTCGCGGTTGATCTCGCAGCGGATCGTCCAGTCGGGCCCGCCGAAGCCGTCGCCGCGCGGGCATCCGTCTTGAAGCACGAAGTCGGGCACCACGCGATGCCACACGCCGCGATCGAAGTAGCCGCTGCCCGCGAGCTGCGCGTAATTCCAGCAGGTGAGCGGCGCTTCCTGCGTGAAGAGCTTGACCACGATGCGCCCGCCCTCGGTTTCGATCACCGCCCAGTGCGGCTTCTCTGCCCACGCAAGGATAGTTCGATAGTCGTCGAGCCCGCGACCGGTGACGACCGGTGCCGCCTCTCGCGAGGGGGAGAGGCCGAGCCGACGGAGCGTCACCGCCGCTTCGCGCCTTACGACGTAGTCGGAGTCGTTCACCGCATCGAGCAGGAGATCGCGCATTGCCGGCCGCTCGTGATGAGCTGCGGCGAGCTCGAGCAAGCCGAGCCGCACGTCGTTCTGATGATCGAACCCGCGCGAGATCTTCATCGTCCGCGTCATCAGGGTGTCGATGCCGATCCAATCGGACTCGGGGATCGACGCGTTGGTGTCGGCCAGCGCGGTCGCGAGCGCGCCGACCGTGATCGCGCGGATGACCGGATCGGGCCGCGTGAGGAAGTTGCCGAGCTCGGGCTCCAGCCGCGAGAGAAAAGGCCCGCTCCCCTTGGCGCGAAGCGCCAGATAGGGCTCGATCGCGTCCTTCACCACGCGCGGCTCGTCGCGCAGAAGTGCCTCGAGCATCGGGCGCGCCTTGGCGTCCGGAAGCAGATCTGCCGCGGCGGTGACGGCGTCGCGCATCGTCCAATCCTTGCTTGCGGTCAGCTTCGCGATCGCGCGCTCGAGCGTGGCGAGGTTGGCCGCGTTGAGCGGCGTGCCGTCGGCGCGAATGCGCG
>CAZZAH010000328.1:0-1953 GCA_964652115.1 uncultured bacterium
CCGCACCAGCTCGAGCTGAGGCCGATAGTTCTTCCCGTGAGGGTCGCGGCCCTTCGATACGTTGCCGCGCTCCATCACGCGGACTCCGGTCTCGAGGTAGATCTCCGACGCGAGCCGCTGCGCCGGATACTCGTCCTGATCGACGTGCGGCAGGAAGCGCTTCACGTCGATGAAGACCGCATGGCTTCCGGTCGGCATGACGACCGGGACGCCGGCCTCACTCAATCGACCTGCGAGCCAAGCCGCCTGCTCGACGCGCGTCCGAATATAGCGATCGTCGAGCATCTCCGCCACCCCGCGCGTCATCGCCGCGAGATCGGCCGCCGGTAGCCCGCCGTCGCGGACGCCTCCCTCGTAGATCCGGAGCTTGTCCTCCGCCGCGCGCGTCCACTCGAGGTTGTCCTTGAAGGCAAGCAGCCCACCGATGTTGATCAGGAAGTCCTTCTTGCCCGAGACGGTGCAGCCGTCGCCGTGCGCCATGATCTCGCGCAGGATGTCCTTGATGTGCGTCGCGTGATAGCGCGGGTCACGCTTCTGGATCATGTAGGCGTTCTCGACCGCGCGCGTGGCGTCGAAGAGGACCGGGATCTTCCGCGGCCGGCAGTAGGCGTAAACCTCGCGCAGGTTGTCCATGCTCACCGGCTGCCCGCCCGCCATGTTGACCGAGAGCTCGAAGGAGAGGTACGCGATCTTCTCCGCGCCGTAGCGATCGACCAGCGCTTCGAGCTTGCCCAGGTCGACGTTCCCCTTCCACGGATGCATGCTCTCCGGGTCATGCGCCTCATCGACGATCACGTCGACGAAGGTGCCGCCCGCCATCTCCTGATGGATCTTGGTCGTGGTGAAGTACATGTTGCCGGGCACGAACTGCCCCGGCTTGATCAGGACCTCGCTCTGGATCTGCTCGGCCGCACGGCCCTGATGGGTCGGAATGATGTACTCGTAGCCGTAGATGTCGCGCATCGCCGCGACGAACGCGAGATAGGCCTCGCTGGTCGCGGGGGTGGAGTGCGCGCCGTCGTAGGCGGCCCACTGATCGGTGCTCATCGCGGTCGTGCCCGAGTCGGTCAGAAGGTCGATCGAGACCTCGGCCGAGCGAAGGAGGAACGTGTTCCATCCCGCCTCGCGAATCGCGCGCTCCCGCTCCTCGCGCGTCGTGCGCGCGATCGGCTCGATGGTGTGGATCACGTAGGGATAGCAGTCGAAGTCGTAGCTCTTGAGGTCGGCGAAGACCGAACGGAAGCGAAGCTGGTCGTTCCACGCCCCATCGCCCTCGAGGTCGAGCGGCGCGATCTTTTCGCGCTGCGCGTGAAGTTGGATGATCGCCTCCGCCAGCTGATCGAGCTGCCAGTTGGTCATGGCGAGGCGCGGAATCTGAATCGGCAGGAGGGCGTCGCGTCCCTTGTGACCGGTCACGAGCGCGCGAATACCACAGCTCTGGTAGAGCGCCGCCGCCAGCGCATGCGCAGGCTCTTCCTTGATCTGGGGGAGGATCTCGTCCGCGCGTAGGTAGACGCCATCGCAGCCGCGCTCCAGCGGCACCCCGGCCGAAAGCAGGTGATCGGCGAAGAGGCTGTTCTGGTGCATCACCCACTGCACCTCGGCTTCATCGCACATCTCCGAGAGCCCGCGCGCCAAGACTTCCATCGTGCGGCCCGCCATGCCGCCGTAGGTGTGGAGCCCTTCGTAGACCACGACGTCGTTCATGAAGTGCTCGTGATCGGCCGGATTGTCGGTGGCGAGGAGGCCGCCCGTGTTGCACTTCGGATCCTGCGCGCCGTCGAGCAGCACCACATGCGCGGTCTTGGCGATCAGCTTCACCAACTCGGCGATCGAGCGATCGGCCTGGCCCGCCTCGCTCTTCTGGATCGCCCAGGCGTTTTCGATCACGCGCGAGACGTCGAGCACCAGGCGAAGGCCATGACGATCCGCCGCGGCACGAACCGCGCGAAG
>CAZZAH010000328.1:2053-5369 GCA_964652115.1 uncultured bacterium
CCCGAGATCTGCTCCTGGCTCATGGCGCTCGTTCCATACGACACCATGTCGAAGCTGATCTGGCTCGGTGTGAGGTTGAAGGTGTTGAAGTGCGCCTGTTGAAGATTCCGCTTCCTCTCCTCGAGTGAGGGGAAGTTGACCAGGCGGACGGTCTTGATCTTGTGCGGTTCGTGGATCGGTGTGGTCTGCACGTAAGGGTCCTCCTCCGGCCTCGGGCATGGTAGGAGCCCGACCCTACCCTCGAAAGTGAGATCTTGCCGACGCGATCGGAAGCGATCCTCGGCGGCAAGCTCGGGTCGAAGATGTCGAGTCCCTGTCGTAACAGCGCGCTCCGTGCAGTCCCTAGATCGCCACGGGCTCGTGACGGTCGTTCCCCATGACCTCGACTCCGTTGGAATCGAGTACCATCTGTCGGTCGCCAGACGCCATGGGAGGAGCCGGTGGAGAACGACGACCTCGAACTGGTGCTTCAGACCGGAAGCGCAACGCTCGTCGCGGTGCTCCGATCGGTCCTGGAGAGCGAAGAGATCCCGCACGTCATCCGCGGCGATGGCGTCCAGGATCTCTTTGGCCTCGGTCGCCTGGCCGCCGGCTTCAACTTCATCGTCGGGCCGATCCAGGTGTTGGTGCCGTCCGATCAGGTCGAACGCGTGCACGAGATTCTCGCCCAGCTGGATCGACCCGCCCCCGAAGACGCGTCATGACCCAGCCAACCGGTTCCTTGAGAGGAGACTTCACTCGATGAGCACAATGCGCCATGTGGTCACGTGGACCGTCGGGGCGATCGCTGCCTTCGTGCTTGGCCCGAGCCCCGCCGCGGCCGAACCCGGCGACACGACGTGGGTGAACACCTTCCAGAACGACTTCTACAACTGGGCGACGCCGCACGAGCAGACGTTCACATTTCCGCCCGCGCGCAACTGGCGGAAGATCGTCCTCTACTACCGCATCGGTTGCCCGCCCACGCCGGACGACTGCGATCCGTGGGATCGGATCGGCTACCTCCGTGTGATGCGTGAGGTCGATCAGGGCACGAGCCTCGCGATCGAGCCGGTGGAGATCGCGCGAGTGATCACGCCCTACGACATCACCGGTGGTACGCGTCCGGGCAGTTGTACCTGGCCGCTCGATGTCAGCGACTACGCGAGCCTCCTCCACGACCAGGTCACGCTGAGCAACTACATCGAGTCGTGGATCGGCGGAACGCGCGGCTGGCTCGTGACGATCAACTTCGCCTTTATCGAGGGGGAGCCGGCTCGCATTCCCTACAAGGTGACCAACCTCTGGAACAACTACTACGCGGTCTACGGCGATCCGACGCGGCCGATCGAGGACGTCCTGGCGCCGGTCGCTGTCGCCATCGATCCGGAGACGATCGGCGGCAAGGTCAAGGTCACGACCACGGGTCACGGGCAAGGGAATAGCGGGAATTGCGCCGAGTTCTGCAGCAAGCAGCATAGCGTGACGGCCAACGGCACAGACTTCTCGCACACGCTCTGGCGCTCAACCTGCGCGCAGAATACCTGCAGTCCGCAGGGCGGTACCTGGACCCTCCCGCGTGCCGGTTGGTGCCCAGGTGACAAGGTCGATCCATGGGACGTCGACGTGTCGGCTCAGATCTTGGCCGGCGGTACATCAACCTTCGACTACAGCGTACAGCCTTATACGAATTTCTGCTGTCCGTGCAATCCGAGCTGCATCTCCGGCAGCACCTGTACAAACTGCCAGTATGACAACAACGGACACACCGAGCCGATCTACGCCGTCGCCTCGCAGCTGATTCAGTACAAGACCAACCCCGCCTCCGACGTCAGTACCCTCTCGATACCCGCACGAGCGCGGCTGGAACAAAACGTGCCCAATCCGACGCGCGGCAGCACCGAGATCCGCTACTCGGTCAATTCACCCGGGCGCGTGCGGATCGATCTGTTCGACGCCAGTGGGCGCGTCGTCCGCGTATTCGCTCGCGAGCACGAGGCGCCGGGCAGCTACGCGATCTCATGGGACGGACGCGGTGCCGACGGAGCGCGGCTGCCCTCGGGCGTCTACTTCATCGCGTTGGACTCGGCCGCGGGGGGCGGCGCGCGGAAGACGCTTCTCTTGGAATAGTCCGTCGGGCCGAGTATGTGCGCGCGATGTTGGCTCTGCTCAACGAAGGATCGACACGCGCCCCTGAATGTCGCCTCCCGCGTGCCGCACGCGCACGAAGTGGAGCCCGGACGGGAGCGCGCGCCCGAAGGAATCCGCCGCCCGCCAATCCCAAACGTGCCGTCCCGCGGAGAGCGTGCCGAGCGACTCGGTGCCGAGCCTTCGCCCGAGCAGATCGAGTAGCTCGACCGTGACCGCACTGGCCGCCGGGAGCTCGAAGCTAACCGTCATCCGATCGCGCGCCGGATTCGGGTGAATGTCGAGGCGTAGGGCCGTCAGCTCCGCGCCGCCGGCGACGTCCAGCGGCACCTCCTCGCGCGAGAAGATCTGGAGCCCCGCCTCGCTCGCGGCCACGTAGACGAGCGATCCCGCCACGGCGATGCCGTTGGGAAAGCCCGGCAGATCGACCGCGCGGATCGTCGTCGGTGCTTCCGGATTGCCGACGTCGACGACGCGAATCACCCCCGGGTGTGCGGTGCCGTTCGCTCCGAGATAGACGATGCTTCCGCCCAGTGCGATCGGCTGACCCGGAACGACGAGCTCGCCGCGCAGAACCGGCGACGCCGGATCCGAAACGTCGATCACGCGAAGGCGACTCCCCGTGGTGTAGACCAACCCCGGCGAGGTCTCCACTCCATCGCAGCCGCCCGTGTCGTAGAGCGACTCGATTGAGAGATTCTCCGCATCGGCGGCGTCGATGACGTTGAGCATGCCGACGCAGCCGACGACATAGGCATGCGTGTCGAGGACGCGAACCTGATGCCCGCTTCCGGGGGACGGCTCTGGTTTGATCAATCCGAGCTGGATCGGATGCGCCGGTACAGTCAAATCGAGCAGCGTCAATCCTCGATCGTGGTCGACGAGGTAGGCCGTGTTTCCCTCGATGTCCAAGCCGTAGGCCCAGCCGGCGTCGAATCGACCGACCTCAACCGGCGCGCTCGGGGCGGACCAGTCGAGCACGACGAGATCGCTCATGCAGAGGTAGGCGTGGGTCGCGTCGGCCACGACCCGAATGGCGCCGCCGTTCCCCGGATCGATGCTTCCGACCAGCTCAGGATTCGTCGGATCGGAGACGTCGATCACCTGAAGACCGAGCGTGCCCGCCGCCACCAGCGCGTAGTTCCCCACGACCGTCACGTCGTACGCGACCCCGGGGGTGTTGATGCTG
>CAZZAH010000329.1:0-5356 GCA_964652115.1 uncultured bacterium
GCCTTCCTCTCGCGCGTCGCGCGTGAGGCGATGATCGACCGCGGGCTCGAGCCCGACTTCCCCGATGCCGCGCTCTCGCAGGCGAATCAACTGACCGAAGCGAAGATCACCGCGAGCGCCGCGCGTCACGAGGGCAAGAAGCCGCTCGCGCCCCGAGATCTGCGCGATCTCCTCTGGTGCTCGATCGACAACGACGACTCGCGCGACCTCGATCAGCTGAGCTTCGGCCAGGCGATGCCCGACGGCGCGACCAAGATCTTCGTCGCCATCGCCGACGTCAGCGCGGCGGTGCCGCTCGGCTCCGCCATCGACGAGCATGCGGTGACCAACACCACCTCGGTCTACACGCCGCCCGAGATCTTCCCCATGCTGCCCGAGCGCCTGAGCACCGACTTGACCTCGCTCAATCCGGACGAGGATCGGATGGCGGTCGTGATCGAGCTGGTGGTCGACGCGACTGGCGTGGTTCGCGATGCCGACGTCTACACCGCGCAAGTGAGGAACAAGGCGAAGCTCGCCTATCGCGCGGTCGGCGCTTGGCTCGAGGGCGCCGGACCGATGCCGCGCGCGATCGAGGGCGATGCGGCGCTGGCGGAGAACCTGAAGCTGCAGGACGCCGCCGCCGCGCGCCTCAAGGAGCATCGCCACTCGCAGGGCGCGCTCGAGCTCGAGACGATCGAGCCGCGCGCCAAGTTCGACGGTGACCGCATCTCGGAGCTCGCATCCGAGGCTCGCACCCGCGCGCACGAGCTGATCGAGGATGTGATGATCGCGGCCAACGGCGTGGTTGCGCGCTTCCTCACCGAAAGCAACTTCCCGGTCCTGCGGCGCATGGTGCGCGAGCCGAAGCGCTGGCCGCGCATCGTCGATCTCGCACAGGAGCTCGGGGAGAGCTTGCCGGGCGAGCCCGACGCGCGCGCGCTCAACGCATTCCTGATCAAGCGACGCGCGGCCGATCCGCTTCGCTTTCCCGATCTATCGCTCGCGGTGGTCAAGCTCCTCGGCAAGGGGGAGTACGAGGCGAGCCTGCCCGGCGAGGAAGCCGACGGACATTTCGGGCTCGCGCTCACCGACTACACCCACTCGACCGCGCCCAATCGGCGCTATCCCGACCTCATCACGCAGCGGCTGGTGAAGGCCGCGCTCGCAGGCGCTCCGGTGCCCTACGGGGGGGAGGAGTTGCGTAGCCTCGCGACCCACTGCACCGCGAAGGAAGACGACGCGCAGAAGGTCGAGCGCTTGATGCGGAAGGCCGCGGCAGCTTGCCTGCTCAGCGAACGCATCGGCGAGGAGTTCGACGGCATCATCACCGGCGCGTCGTCGAAGGGGACCTGGGTGCGCATCTTCGAGCCGCCGGCCGAAGGGCGCGTCGAGGAAGGCGCCGAGGGGCTCGACGTCGGCGATGAGGTCAGGGTGCGTCTGATCGGCACCGATGCGCGGCGCGGGTTCATCGACTTCGCGAAGGCCGGCCGCAGCGAACGCCGGAGCAGAAACTCGCGGTAAGACGTCGCCTCAGCATCGCGCAAGCCAAACAGAAAACGGACGGAGGTTCTACCCGAGCCTCCGTCCGTTTCGTTTCCATCGATGCGCCGTTTGCTCGGCGCCGTCCGCTCCGGTTACGGCAGGAGCAGTACCTTGGTTGTCGCTTCGCCCGCGCCCGACTGCACGCGGTAGAAGTAGAGACCGCGCGGCAATGCGTCGCCGCGATCGTCCTGTCCGTTCCAATTCAGGAAGTGGAGCCCGGCCGACTGCCAGCCGTTCGCGAGCGAGCGCACGCGACGTCCGCTCGCGTCCATGATCTCGACCTTGACCGCGCCATCCGTCGCCAAGCGGAAGCTCAAGGTCGAGCGATTCGCCATCGGGTTGGGAGAGCTCGTGACCTCGCTCACCTTCGCGAGCGAGCCACGCGCATCCTCGACCCCGACGTTGGGCGCCGCCTGCGCGTTGGCCACGACGCTGAAGCGCTGAGGACCCGAAGGCACCGCGAAGCCCTGCACGTGAATCTTCCAGGTGCCGCTCTCGGGATTGGCGACCACCACCTGCTCGGTCGTATCGAGGCGATTCGAGCCGCGCGTCGCCGCGCTGCTCGGGCTCGCCGGATTGAGCACCCACGCTTGCGAGAGCGCCCCGGTCGGCGACTCGATCACGAGATCGAGGTCGTTGACCAGCTCACGCGCCGCGAGCAGCTGTCCCGGCACGTCGTCCCACGCCAGGCTCGCCTTGAGCTCCCCGAGCCCTTCCGGAACATCGACCCGAAGCACGACCTCCTCGGCATTGTCGACAATGCTCTCGACCAGGAGATTGCGGTTCCGCACGTGATCCACCATCGCGATCGCTCGAATCTCGCCGTACCCGAACTGGTAGTCGGGTCCGACATTGCCGTAGTCCTGCGCGGTCTGGATGAGGATCGCCTTGATGGTCGAGGGCAACGGCGCGAGCGGGAGACCGGGGGTCCGGCGCATCTGCTGGCGGAGGAGCGCGACCGTGCCGGCGGTGATCGGCGTCGCCATCGAGGTTCCGCAGAGCGACGCATAGCCCTGGCCCGGCGAGGTCGAGGTGATGCCGCCGTCGCCGCCGGTCTGGCAACCGGGCGCCGAAATGTCGGGACGAAGGCGTCCGTCATCGACCGGTCCCCACGACGAGAAGTAGGTCATCGAGTGATCGTTCGAGTTGGTCGCGCCGACCACGATGGCGTTCTTCGACGCGGCCGGAGCGCCGGTGGTCGAGTAGGTCGTGCCGCAGCGCGTGTAGGCCCGCTCGTTGCCGGCGGCCCAAAGGCTCAGGAACGGCGCGCCGAGCGATCCGCCGGCGATCGCGTCCAAGAGCTGCGCGGTGATTTCGTAGTCGCCTTCCCACGAACAGGGGTAGCCGTTATTCGCGATGTTCGAGCCGAGCGAGTTGCTCGAGAGCTGCGCGCCGTAGCTGAAGAGCCCTTCGTGATAGTTGTCCTCGATGTCCTGCGGCGAGTTGTACAAGCAGTTCGGGCTGCACGACTCGTAGAGGTACGAGGTGATCTTGGTCTCGGGCGCCATGCCCTTGTAGGTTCCGCCCGAGTTCGTGCCGTTGCCTCCGACCGAGCCGCCGCAGTGGGTCGAGTGCTGGGCGACGCTGCCCGACTCGCCCCAGGTCACGCGGTTGGTCGAGAAGTCGTTGTGGTTCTTGTCCACCAGACCGACGTCGTAGATCAGCACGTTGCTGCCGAGGCCGTTCAGTCCGTAGGGAGCCGCCTGCACCGTGTTGACGCCGATCGATTGGCGCGCGCTGTCGTTGACGCCGGTCAGCGGCGGCGGCAGCTCGGCCACGTACTTCACCTGATCGAGCGCCGCGAGATCCGTCAGACGATTGGGATCGAGCGCGACAATGCCGGTGTGGGTCGACGCGATCCAATCGCCGACCACGCCGCGCTCGGCCAGAAGCGCGCGCGCCGCGTCGGTGTCGATGTCGTCGTGGAACTGGACCGCGAGGATGCGAAGGCCGCCGGGATACTCGCTCCACGGGCCGAACTCCGCGTTCCGCACGCGCGCGTCGACCTTCTGCTCGAAGGAAAGCGGCGCGAACCAGCGAATGTCCATCGCCGCGATGGCGTCGGCATCGAGCGAGGTCGAGACGGAGGCGTAGTACGCGCGCTCCGGCAAGTAGCCTTGCAGCACCATGCCCTGGCTCGCGAGGTCGAGCCGAGCGTTGCTCGACGGCACGGCGTTGGTCTGGACGAGAAGGTGGACGCGCGCGTCGCCCGCGTGCTCGCGGAGATACGCCAGGCCCGAAGCGTAGTTGCCCGCCGGCGGGACGAAGGAGTCCCCCTGCAGGCGAAGCAGGTAGTGAAGGTCATCCTCCGCGCGGACCGACGCCGCGGTACCGATCAGCGCGAGCAGCCCGAGCGCGATGAGCGCGACGCGAGGGGAGCGACCGGCGCCATCGAATGGAATCCGACCGCCGGCACTCGCCGCGGCGGCAGACAGGAGCCGAGAGTTCATGATTGTGTCCTTGGTTGTAACTTCGTTGAGCAGGCCCAGCCGGGACTACCGGGGCTAGAAATTGTGCGGTTCAAGCATACGCAAGACGGAACGTCGACGAAAACCCTCTCTTGCCTCGCGTGCAAGTCGTGGACGAATGCGAACTCCTTTCGGACTTAAAGGCATTCCGATCGCTCGGCCCTGGGTCGATTCCTCCTCTCGACAGCCGCAGGGACGGCGGAGGCCGGGCGCCTCTGGTCTTTGCTGCGGAGAGAGGAGACTCAAGTGACAGGCGTAGGAAGCGTGAGCGCAGGAGGCAGCTGGGAGCTCCTCCTGATGCGAGCGAGCGGGAGGTTCGGCGCGTCCGCGCTCACAGGCGGGACGTCGAGCGGAGCGCAGGCCACCGAGAGCAGCTCGGGGTTGAGCGCGCTCCAGGACGAGATCAAGGAAGCGGTGACCGCCGCCGTCTCCGGCCTCGACAAGTCGAGCAGCGCGGAGACGATCATGAAGGCGGTGAAGGGCGCGATCGACTCGACGCTCAAGGCCAACGGCATCGAGACGCCCTCCGGAACCGCAGGACCGCGAGGACCAGGAGGGCCGGGAGGACCGGGTAGGCCGGGTGGGCCGCCCCCCTCCGGCGCGGGCGGCCCAGGTGGCCCGGGTGGACCACAGCAGGGCGCGTCGAAAACGGAAGCGAGCGGCTCGTCGACCGAGACCGAAGAGGATCCGCTGCGCGCGCTGATCGACAGCATCCTGGCGGCGAACGGCTTCAACGTCGACAAGATCAAGGACGAGCTCGGGGCGGGCCGCGCATCAAAGTCGACGCAAGTCCAGACCAAGACCGACACGACGACCGGGGCGAGTGGGGCGGCGTCTTCGTCCGCGTGGACGGCGCTCCTCTATCAGATCCAGAGCGGCGTCGGGGTCGACACCGCGGTTTAGCTGGATCGACCGAGCGAGGGCCTCGAGCGCGCAGACGCGGCGTTCGAGGCCCTTTGCACGAAGCGTCGGCTCGACCCGCGACACGCGCCAGGCGAGTGCCCTGACCAACGCTTGAACGCGGTGCTGAAGGCGGGCTCGGAAGAGTAGCCGGCGCGCCGCGCGATCTCCTTCAGCGTCAACCCTTCGCGCAGCCAAAGCAGCGAGAGACGCATCCTCTGCTCGAGAAGAAAGCGCATCGGCGTGACCCCGACCTCGCGCGCGAAGCGATCGGCAAAGCTCGAGCGAGAGAGCCCGGCCGCGCGCGCCAGCGAATCGACCGTCCACGGCTCGCCCGCGCGTCCCCGCATGCACTCGAGCACCGTCGCCACCCAGGGAACGGCGACCTCCCGTTCGCCGGACTCGTTCGACGCGCGCCGCACGAACTGGTCCCACACGACCGCGACCAGGAGATCGACCGCGCG
>CAZZAH010000330.1:0-5339 GCA_964652115.1 uncultured bacterium
TCTGTGAGCCGCCCGGGATTCGAACCCGGGACCCTCTGCTTAAAAGGCAGGTGCTCTACCGACTGAGCTAGCGGCTCAAGTGCCGCCGCAGTCTATCGAAGGCGAACTGACAGCGCAACGCCGCCGGCTCGAAGGTATCCCGACGCCTTAGTCCGACTTCTTGCCTCGGACCGGCACGCTCAGTACTGCGGAGCGTGACGAACCGACCGACACGACGGTGATCGGGCAGCGCGCCGCGTCCTCGATCCGGCGAACGTAGGCCTGCGCCTCGCTCGGAAGATCAGCGAAGCGCCGGACGGAGTCGATCGGAGCCTCCCAGCCCGCCATCGATTCATAAACCGGCGTGGATCGGTAGAGGAGATCCGTATCGATCGGCGGCACGGTCGTCATTCCATTCGGCGTGTCATAGGCGACCGCGAGCTTGATCTCGGGCATGCCCGAGAGGATGTCCATCTTGGTCAGGACGATCGAGGTGAGTCCGTTCACGCGGACGGCGTGCCTGAGTTGCACAAGGTCACACCAGCCGACCCGACGTGGGCGTCCGGTGGTGGCGCCGAACTCTGAGCCCTTCTCGCGGAGCGCCTCGGCCTGGCCGCTGGTGAGCTCGGTGGTGAAAGGACCTTCGCCCACGCGTGTCGCGTAAGCCTTACACACCCCGATTACCTTGCGCACGGAAGAGGGCGGCAAGCCGAGCCCGGTGGCGGCGCCTCCGGCCGTCGTGGTCGACGAGGTGACGAAGGGATAGGTGCCGAGGTCGATGTCCAAGAAGGTCCCCTGGGCCCCCTCACAGAGGATCTTCTCTCCCCGCTCGAGCGCCGAATTCAAGACGTCGACCGTGTCGGCGACGAGGGGCGCGATGCGCCCGGCTACCGCGCCGTAGGTATCGATCCACCTCGCGAGCGAGCTCGAGATCGGCTCTTCCGGCGACAAGCCGGCCGCGCGGTATAGCCGCTCGAGATGGGCGGCGTGCTCCTCGAGTCGCTCGCGCAGCCTGGCTCGATCGAGCAGCTCGAAGAAGCGGATCCCGGCGCGCCTCACCTTGTCCTGGTAGGCCGGGCCGATCCCCCGCTTGGTCGTCCCGACCCGCACGTCCTCGCCGTCGAGCGACTCGATGATCGGGTGGTAGGGCAGGAGTACATGCGCGCCTTGGCTGATGAAGAGCCGGCCCTCGACCTTGATCCCACGGGCCGCGACCTTCTCCAGCTCATCGAGCAGGTAGATCGGATCGGCCACCACGCCATGCCCGATGACGCACTTGGGCCGAGGCGAGAGGATCCCCGACGGCAGAAGGTGGAGGACGAAGGTCTCGCGCCCGACCTTGACCGTGTGACCGGCGTTCGCCCCTCCGCCGTAGCGCGCGACCCAGTCGGCGCTCCTCGCGAGGTAATCGACGATCTTCCCTTTTCCCTCGTCGCCGAACTGGCAACCCACGACCACCGTGACCGGCATCCCGCCTCCTCCTTCCGAATCTCCGCGCTCTCTCCGGAGCGACCGCGGCGCATCTTAGTGGAAGGCGACCGGCTGGGGTACGGATCTCGCGGAAAAGAAAAGCCCGCCGTGGGGGGCGGGCTCGCGGGCGATCGAGGCGGAGGCGCTTCGCCGCTACTTCACCTCGCGGAAGAACTGCACCAGCTGCTGCGCGAGCTGGGCCGCGATCTTCTCCTGCGCCTGGGCGGTCGAACCGCCGATGTGCGGCGTCGAGAGGATGCGCGGGTGCTGCACCAGCTTCGCCGGCAGCTCCGGCTCGTTCCGGAAGACATCGAGCGCCGCTCCGGCCAGCCGTCCTTCGTCGAGAGCGGCCAGAAGAGCCTCGTCGTCGATCAGGCCGCCACGGGCGCAGTTGATCAGGTAGGCGTCCTTCCGCATGCGGGCGATCTCCGCCGGGCCGATCAGCGACTTGGTGCCGTCGCTCAACGGCAGGTGGAGCGTGATGAAGCGGGCCAGCGGCAGCATCTGTTCGATCGGGAGCATCCGAACGCTCCGCCTCTCCCAGTGCTCCGGATCGACGTAGGGATCGTGGCCGATCACTTCCATCCCGAAGGCCTGGGCGAGGTGGACGACCTTGCCGCCGATCTTGCCTAGGCCGATCACGCCGATCGTCTCGCCGGCGAGCTCGAAGCCCTCGAGCTTCGACTTGGCCCACTCGCCGGCGCGAGTGAAGTTCGCCGCCGGCACGAGGTGCCGCGCCATGCTCAGCATCAGTCCCAAGGTCAGCTCGGCCACGGCGACGTCGTTGCCGCCGCCGATCGCGATGACCTTGATCCCCTTCTCCTTCGCGTGAGCGACGTCGATGGTGTCGGTCCCGGCGCCGGCCCGCCCGATCACCTTGAGGTTCGGCGCCTGGTCGATCATCGCCGCCGTCACCTTGCTTCGACTTCGGACGACGAGGCCGGCGGCTCCGGCCAGGGCGGCGGTTCGATCGGCATCGTTCGCCTTCGAGAGGTCGACGGGCTCGACTCCCCCGGCCTGAAGCAGGCGGGGGAGGAGCGGGGAGACGGCATCCAGCAGCAGCACGCGATTCATGGGATCCTTCCTCTACGCGACCAGCCGGTTCGCATCCTTCTTCTCGCGGACCGAGACGGCCAGACCGCGGCGCAGCACCTGCTCCATCCGCGAGACCGGCACGATCCGCATCCCCTCCCGGACCTCATTGGGAATTTCCGACAGCCCCTGCTGGTTGCGCAACGGAATCAGCATCGTCTTGATGCCGGCGCGGTAGGCGGCGACCGCCTTTTCCGGCAGGCCGCCGATCGGGAGGACGAGGCCACGGAGGGTGATCTCGCCGGTCAGGGCCACCGTCGATCGGGTCGGCGCGCCGGTCAGCGCGGAGACCATCGAAAGCGCGATCGCGGCTCCGGCCGACGGACCGTCCTTGGGCACGCCCCCCTCCGGCACGTGCACGTGGAGATCATGCTCGCGGTAGAAATCGGGCTCGAGTCCGAGCGCCTTGGCGCGCGAACGAATGTAGCTGAGCGCGGCCTGGGCCGACTCGCGCATCGTCTCCCCGAGCTTGCCCGTCAGCATCAGTCGACCGCGGCCGGGCAGCACGCGGGTCTCGATCAGGAGGATCTCCCCTCCCGCCTCGGTCCAGGCGAGCCCGGTCGCAACCCCGATCCGTCCACGACGGTCGATCAGGTTGTCGGTGAAGCGCGGCACGCCGAGCATCGTTTCCAAATCTTCCGCGCCGACTGAATGGGTGCCGGTGAGCTCGCCCGCCGCCTTCTCGCGCGCCACCTTCCGGCAGATCGACGCGAAGGAGCGCTCGAGATTCCGGACCCCCGCCTCGCGCGTGTACTCGCGGAGCACTCGTTCGATGGCGCCGTCCTTCAACACCAGGTCGGTCTCCTCGAGGCCGTGCGCGGTCAGCTGCCGTGGCAGGAGGAAGCGCCGTCCGATCTCCCGCTTCTCCGTCTCGAGGTACCCGGGGATACGGATCACCTCCATACGGTCCTGAAGCGCCGGAGGAATGCCGGTCGCGAGGTTGGCGGTGGTGAGGAAGAGCGCCTTCGAGAGGTCGTAGTCGACCTCGAGGTAGTGATCGTTGAAGGCGCCATTCTGCTCCGGATCGAGGACCTCGAGGAGCGCCGAGGCGGGATCGCCACGGAAGTCGGTGCCGAGCTTGTCGACCTCGTCGAGCAGGATGACCGGGTTCATGGTGCCGGCCTTGCGCATCGCCTGGACGATCCGGCCGGGCATCGAGCCGATGTAGGTGCGCCGATGGCCGCGGATCTCGGCCTCGTCGCGGACGCCGCCGAGCGACATGCGGACGAACTTCCGATTGAGCGCGCGCGCGATCGAGCGGCCGAGCGAGGTCTTCCCCACGCCGGGCGGGCCGATCAAGCAAAGCACCGGACCGCGCACCTTTCGCGAGAGCTTCATCACCGCGAGATGCTCGAGGATGCGCTCCTTCACCTTGCTCAGGCCGAAGTGCTCGGAGTCGAGCATCTCCTCCGCCACCTTGAGGTCGAGGCGATCCTTGGTCTGCTTGCGCCACGGCACGGCGAGCAGCCAATCGATGTAGGTGCGGGTGACGGTGGCTTCCGGGGAGAGGAGCGCCATCTTGGTCAGGCGATCGAGCTCACGCAGCGCCTTCTCTTCCGCCGCCTTCGTCATGTGGGCGGAGCGGATCCGCTGCTCGAGCTCCTCGTATTCGGACTCGGGGTCGGCCTCGGGCGGGGCCTCGCGGCGAGTCCGGACCGGGACCTTTCGGCCCCCATTCTCCGGCCGTCGGCGCGCGCGTCCCACCGCGAGCTGGCCCTCCTGCTCGATCCGGCGCTCCAGGCGCAGGATCTCGAGCTCGGTCGAAAGAAAGCTGCCGAGCACTCGAAGGCGATGCTCGGGATCGGGCGCCTCCAAGAGCTCCTGTCGAGAGGCGACCTTGAGCAGAAGCTGCGCCGCCATCAGATAGGAAGCGCGATTCGGCTCGGGCTCGCTCACGGCGCTCTGAAGCGCGTCTTCGGGGACTCGCTGCGAGAGGTCGGCGTACTCCGTGAACAGCGCCTGCGTCGGCCTCAGGATCTCATGCGCTTCGTCGCCCGGCTTCGAGTCCTCGCGGCAAGGCAGGAGCTCCGCTTCGAGGCAGCCATCGGCCGCCTCGAGCCGCGCGATGCGCGCGCGCGCCACCCCTTCGACCAGGATGCGCATGGTGCCGTCAGGAAGTCGGAAGACTTGGAGCAGCTTGACCAGGGTCCCGACCTCGAAGAGATCGCCTTGGGTCGGAGAGAAGACCTCGGGCCGGCGCTGCGTGCAGGCGAAGACCCACTTCGTGCCGTCGGCCGCGCGCTCGATCGCCCCGACCGAGTGCGGCCGCCCGACGAACAGCGGAAGGTTCATTCGCGGAAAGATGACGACGTCGCGCAGCGGTAGGAGCGGGACGCGACCGTTGATCCGAATCGTTTTCTCGTCCACACGAACGGTGTATGCCATGGAAGGAAGAGCCTCCAAGCAGGGTTGCCGCTCGGGCCAGGGCGAAGGGCAAGGTAAACCCCAGAGGACTCCCTTTCCTCTCGCCGTAGCCGCCGCGTGCGCTTCGGGGAAGCGCGAATGTGTTAGGCCTCTCGCTTACTCCGGTGATCTCGGTAGACGACCTCGGGAGGTTCGTTCCGCAGGATCACGCCTTCGTCTACGATGCAGGCCTCCACATCCTTCCTGGAGGGAAGGTCGTACATAATGTTCAGCATCGCGTCTTCCAGCACCGCGCGCAGTCCGCGCGCGCCCGTCTTCCTCTTGATGGCGATGCCGACCACTGCTTTTAGCGCATCGGGTGTGAACTCGAGGCGCACGCTCTCCATGTCGAAGAACTTCTGGTACTGCTTGATGATCGCGTTCTTGGGCTCGGT
>CAZZAH010000331.1:0-5326 GCA_964652115.1 uncultured bacterium
GGGCTTTCGCGCCGCGCGGGCTGAGCTCGTGGTGACCCTCGATGCCGACCTGCAAAACGACCCTGCCGACATCGGCACCTTGCTGGCCGAGCTGCCGCACGCCGACGTCGTCTGCGGGATGCGCGTGAACCGGCATGACAGCTGGGTCCGCCGCATCTCCTCCCGCATCGCGAACGCGGTGCGGAACTCGCTCACCGGCGAGTCGATCCGCGACACCGGCTGCTCGCTCAAGCTCTACCGCACCGCCTATCTGCGCCGAATCAAGATGTTCCGAGGCATGCATCGCTTCCTGCCCACGCTGCTTCGCTACGAAGGCGCTCGCGTGGTCGAGGTGCCGGTCAATCACCGGCCTCGCCGCCACGGCGCGTCGAAGTACGGCATTCGGAACCGCGCCCTCTCGGGCCTGCTCGATTGCCTCGCGGTTCGTTGGATGCGCACGCGTCGACTCGACTACCAGCTCCGCGACGCTCGCGGCGAGGGCGACGCCACCGAGCTAACTGCGGCCGAATCCCGGAGCGAGCGGACCGAGCCGATTCCTCCGCGCTGAAGCAGCTCTTCCGCAACCTCGACGCACCAGGCTAAAGCAGCCCCCGCCGCCCCTCGATAACAACATTGGCATGCGCCTCTTGCCCGACGGCCCGGCGCTTCGCTTCGATCCCAGGTCATGAGCCCGTTTCAGACGGAGGGAGCGCATGAGCGACCTGTCCGATATCGTCAACGAGTTCCTGGTCGAGAGCCACGAGAACCTGGACCAACTCGATCGAGACCTCGTTGCCCTCGAGCGCGATCCGAGCGACCGCGCCACGCTCGCGAGCATCTTCCGTACGATCCACACCATCAAAGGCACCTCGGGCTTCCTTGCCTTTCGCCGGCTCGAGTCGGTGACGCACGTGGGCGAAAGCTTGCTCAGCCGCCTCCGCGATGGTGTGCAGACCCTGACCCCGGAGATCACGAGCGCCCTGCTCGCGATGGTCGATGCGGTGCGCCAGATGCTCGCGTCGATCGAGAAGACGACGCAAGACGGCGACGCCGACTACACCGCGCTGATCTCGCAGCTCACCGCTCTCCAAGTTGCAGGGGGCACCGCGAAGCCGGCGGAGCCTTCGCCTGGCGAGGCGATCGCGGCGGCGGCGGCGGAAGCGGCCCTCGGCCCGACACCGATCGCTGCCTCGACCCCACCGGCCGAACCGGCGCGCGAGGAAGCGCAGGAGTGGGTGGCGCCTGGCCCCGAGGTCGCGACGGCCGCGCCGGTCGAGACGTCGAGCAAGGCGGGCGTGACCGAGAGCAACATTCGGGTCGACGTCGGGCTGCTCGACAAGCTGATGAATCTGGTCGGTGAGCTCGTGCTCGCGCGCAATCAGATCCTCCAGTGGAGCTCGAATGCCGAGGACAACACTTTCCTCGCGACGACGCAGAGGCTCAACCTGATCACGACCGAGCTGCAGGAAGGCGTGATGAAGACGCGCATGCAGCCGATCGGCAATCTCTGGTCGAAGTTCCCCCGCGTGGTGCGCGACCTCGCCACCGCCTGCGGGAAGAAGATCCGGATCGAGATGGAGGGGAAGGAAACCGAGCTCGACAAGACGATCTTGGAGTCGATCAAGGATCCGCTCACCCACATCGTTCGTAACTCCGCCGATCACGGGATCGAGGCCCCCGACGCGCGCCGCCAGTGCGGCAAGCCGGAAGAGGGCCGTCTTTACTTGCGCGCCTATCACGAGGGCGGGCAGGTCAACATCGAGATCTCGGACGACGGCGCGGGCATCGATTCGGAGAAGGTGCGCCAGAAGGCGCTGAAGCGCGGGCTGATCACGGCCGAGCAGGCGACGCGGATGAGCGATCGCGAGCTGGTGAACCTCATCTTCCTGCCCGGCTTCTCCACCGCGGAGCAGGTGACCAACGTCAGCGGCCGCGGCGTCGGCATGGACGTGGTCAAGACCAACATCGAGAAGATCGGCGGAACGGTCGAGGTGCAGAGCCGTCCGGGCCACGGCACCACGCTCAAGATCAAGATTCCGCTCACGCTTGCGATCATCCCGGCCTTGATCGTCACGACCGGCGGCGATCGCTTCGCCATTCCGCAGGTCTCGCTGCTCGAGCTCGTGCGGTTGGAAGGCGAGCAGGCTCGGCGAGGCATCGAGCGGATCCACGGCGCCGAGGTCTATCGACTGCGCGGGAATCTCCTTCCTCTCATTCATCTCTCGAAGGAGCTCGCGATCGCGGAGCCGGAACGCGGCGGCCCGGCCGACGTGATCAACATCGTCGTCCTCTCCGCCGACGACCGGGCCTTCGGCCTGGTGGTGGACGAGATCAACGACACCGAGGAAATCGTGGTGAAGCCGCTCGGCAAGCAGCTGAAGGGGCTCTCGGTCTTCGCGGGCGCGACCATCATGGGCGACGGCCGCGTCGCTCTCATCCTCGATGTGCTCGGCACGGCGCAACGAAGCAACGTCGTCTCCGAGCTTCACGAGCGCAGCGCGTCGGACGGCAAGGACAAGGATGCTGCCGCCTCCCGTGACCTGGAGACGCTGCTCCTCTTCGCCGTGGGCGAGCATGGTCGCTTCGCCATTCCCCTCTCCCTGGTGGCGCGGTTGGAGGAAGTGCCCATCGGTTCGGTCGAACGCGCCGGAGAGGACGAGGTGGTCCAGTACCGCGGGCACATCCTCCCGCTCTTCCGGCTGAGCAAGCTGCTGCCGGAGACCGGCACCGCGCAGGAACGTGACCCGATGCAGGTCGTCGTCTACTCGCAGGGAGATCGGAGCGTCGGGCTCGTGGTCGACCGCATCCTCGACATCGTCGACGAGCACGTCGTGCTCGAGCGCCGCTCCTGCCGCGCCGGCGTGCGTGGCTCGGCCGTGATCCAGGGCCGCGTGACCGACCTCCTCGATGTCCAAGGGATCATCCGCGCGATCGATCCCAACTTCTTCGAATCGATCGCGGCCTAAGGAGCGAGGCGATGAACGGTCAACTGCAGTTCTGCACCTTCTACCTCGACGGGCTCTTCTTCGGGGTGGAGGTCCTTCAGGTCCAAGAGGTGATCCGTTACCAGACGATGACCCGCGTGCCCTTAGCACCTCCGGTGGTGAGCGGGCTGATCAACCTACGCGGGCAGATCGTGACCGCGATCGATCTGCGGCGACGATTGGGTCTGGCCGAGCGCTCGGCCGATCGCCTTCCGATGAACGTGGTGATCCGCACCGATGACGGCGCGGTCAGCTTCCTGGTGGACGAGATCGGTGACGTGCTCGACGTCGACGATTCGGCCTTCGAACGCCCGCCGGAGACCATGACCGGCCCGGCGCGCGATCTGATTCGAGGTGTGTACAAGCTCAGCGATCGACTGCTGCTCATCCTGGACATCGAGCGGGCGGTCAGCCTGTCCGGCGTCCCGACCCTGCCGGCTGAGTTGAGTGAAGCGGCTTAAGAGCCGCGCGGAGAACCTGGTTGGCCCTGCGGTCGACCTCTAGGGAGAGGGAGGATTGAATGTCGAACCAAGGAAACACCGCCGCGCGCGAGAAGTCGCTCTTCGAAAAGCTCGGTGGAATGAGTGCGCTGACCTCCGCGGTCGATCAGATGTACGAGCGGGTGCTCGGCGATCCTGAGCTCCGCGGGTTCTTCGAGAAGGTCAACCTAAAGTGGTTGAAGGAGAGCCAGGTGCGCTTCTTCGCCCAGGCTCTCGGCGGCCCGGCCGAGTACAGCGGGCGTGACATGCGGACGACGCACGCCCAGCTGCCGATCGAGGAACGTCATTTCCAGGGAGTGGCGACGCACCTGCTCGCCACCCTGCACTCGATGGGCGTGGCCGACGATCTCGCGCAGATGGTGATCGACACGATCGCGCCGCTCGCGCCCGAGATCGTGCAGAAGCCGTCCCAAGGGAGTCGCCTGAGCGTCGTGCCCGGCGGGGCGGCCGGCAACGCGGAGACGGCGCGCCTTCGCGCCATGCTGGAGAACGCACCGGTCAACATTCTCTTCTGCGATCTCGACCTGACGATCAAGTACATCAACCCCACGTCGGTCGAGACCCTGCGCAAGCTCGAGCAGTACCTCCCCTGCAGAGCGGACGAGATCCTCGGGAAGTCGATCGACATCTTCCACAAGCAGCCGGCACACCAGCGGAAGCTCCTGGCCGATCCGCGGAATCTCCCGCACCGGACCGTGATCTCGGTCGGCCCGGAGAAGCTCGACCTGCTCGTCTCCGCCATCTACGACGACAAGCACCAGTACCTCGGCCCAATGCTGACCTGGTCGGTGGTGACCGAGAAGCTCGCCCTCGAGGTCAAGGCGGCGCAGGTCATGTCCATGATGGAGAACATGCCGATCAACGTGATCTTCTGTGATCGGGACCTCAGGATTCAGTACCTGAACCCGACCTCCAGGCAGACGCTGAAGAAGATCGAGCACCTTCTCCCCTGCCGCCTCGATCAGGTGATGGGCAACACGATCGACATCTTCCACAAGCAGCCGGAGATGCAGCGGCGGTTGCTGGCGGATCCGAAGAACCTTCCCCACAAGGCGAACATCCAGCTCGGCGGCGAGACCTTGAGCCTGATGGTCAATGCCATCTTCGACCATGAAGGTTCCTACGTGGGGACGATGCTGACCTGGGAGATCATCACCGAGAAGCTCGAGACCGAGCGGAAGGCGGCGGAGCTGCAGGAGCGCGAGCGCCAGCAGGCGGCCGACTTGAAGGCGAAGGTCGATCAGATGCTCTCGGTCGTGCACGCCGCGGCCGGCGGCGACCTCACGCAGACCGTGACCGTCGCGGGCGCGGATGCCATCGGCCAGATGGGTGAGGCGCTCGGACGCTTCCTCGGCGACCTCCGCGGGTCGATGGGCAACATCGCCTTGAACGCGCAGACCCTCGCGAGCGCGTCGGAAGAGCTCAACGCCACCAGCCAGCAGATGGGCGCCAACGCCGAGGAGACCGCCGCTCAGGCGAACGTCGTCTCGGCCGCGTCGGAAGAGGTCTCGAAGAACGTGCAGACGGTGGCGACCGGCGCGGAGGAGATGTCGGCCTCGATCAAGGAGATCGCCAAGAACGCGAACGAGGCGGCGAAGGTGGCGACCAACGCGGTCAAGGTCGCGGAGACGGCCAACGCCGGCGTGGCCAAGCTGGGCGAGTCGAGCGCCGAGATCGGCAAGGTGATCAAGGTCATCACCTCGATCGCCCAGCAGACGAACCTTCTCGCCCTCAATGCCACGATCGAAGCCGCGCGCGCGGGTGAAGCCGGCAAGGGCTTCGCCGTGGTCGCGAACGAGGTCAAGGAGCTGGCCAAGGAAACCGCCAAGGCGACCGAGGACATCAGCCAGAAGATCGAGGCGA
>CAZZAH010000332.1:0-1121 GCA_964652115.1 uncultured bacterium
ACGCCACGCTCGAATCGCGGACACGAGGCCGCGCCCGCTCGCGAGCAGGAAGGCCGCGTAGTAGAAGGTGTAGAGGCTCTGCTGCGTGTGCAACCAGAGGTCGATCGCCGCGAGGCCGACGCCGGTCCAGATCTGCGCGCGCCTGCCCGACGGCGAAGTCCGCGGATCGGTGATCATGTAAAAGGCGAAGAGATAGAAGGGCGGCGAGCCGAGCGTCCCGAGGAAGAGCGTCTCGGGCGGCAGATGCCAGCGCGTGACCCACGCGCGAAGCGCGGTCTGAAGCGCGTAGGCCGCGAGGAACGACGCCACCAGCCAACCCCGCCCGACGCGAAGCAGGAACATCGCGCAGGCCGAGGCGACGAAGAAGAGCGGCACGAGCAACGAACCGCCCCACTGGTAGGCAGGCGCGGGCGAGATCACATCCCCGGCCACGAGCAACGACACGGCAAGCCCGAAGAGCGAGGGGTTGTATACGTGCCGCCCGCCGATCGTGAGCAGATGCTTCGACGCGATCGAGAGCAGCACCGGAACGAGCGGCAGCCAGGTGCCATGAGCGTAGTTCACGAGCAGCGACAGCGAGAGCCCCGTGATGTACGCGCTGAGCGGCAGCTCGAGCTCGCCTCGACGCAAGAGCCGCGCGAAGAGCAGATCGAGCGCAAGGCTCGCCCCGACCACGAGCAGGATCTGCGAAGGCGAACGATTGAAGCCGAGGGCGGTCACCCCCGCGATCGCATAGAGCGTGAGCAGGCCGGCGAAGGCCCAGCGCGGATCGCGAAGCGCGGGGATCCTCACAGCATGCCCAGCTCGACGTAGGGCACGCGCGCGTCGAGTCGCGCGAAGGCGTCCGCTCCGTCCTCGAAGTGCACCGCGAAGAGGCGCGCGTGAAACGGCGTCCGCCGAAACTCGCGCAGCACGACGGCCAGCGGGTCGCGGTCGTGCAGCCCGACCAGGAAGTACATCGCGCCGCTTCCCACCGCCTGGTTGTACAACCTGAGCAGCAGCGAGTGGAAGACCTCCGGATCGTCGTCATCGATCGCGATGAGCGCTCCGTAGAAAAACGCGAGCGGATGACCGGGCTCCGGCAGGCGCCCAAGCCGGAAGAGCGACGCGCCGAGGTTGAT
>CAZZAH010000332.1:1221-5322 GCA_964652115.1 uncultured bacterium
CCTGCTCGATCGTCCAGGCGACGCGCGGCTCCTTCTTCTTCCCGAGGAGGTTGATCGCCGGCGAGAGCATGCGCCCAAGGTCGCGGTAATGCGGCAGCCCGGCACGCCCCGAAGGCAGGATCGAAAGCGCGTGCGCGTTCTCCTCCGCGATGACCGAGAAGTAGAGGTCGGTCTTCGCGTCGGCGTGAAGCTCGCGGAGCTTGGCGTAGCCGCGCGCGAGCACGTTGCCACCGCGAAATCGCGGCTCGAGGCGGAGGTCCGCGAGGTAGCCGACCGGCGCGACGACGCCGTTCCGAAATCCGGCGCGGATCGCGCGCGTGCCGACGCCGACGCAGCGTCCGGTCGCTCGATCGCGCGCCACCAGCACCGTCGCGCTCGCGCCCTGAACGTCGGTGGCGAGGAAGTAGCTCGGCTCGCGCTGGAAGGAGAGCGAGATCCCGCCCGCCATCTCGTTCCGCGCCATCAGCGCGCGGAGCTCGGCGTCGTCCGCCGTGCGCGCGACCTCGAACTCGACGTGGCTCAAGCCGTGAGCGACGCGAACCAGGCCTGCGCCTCCGCGTGCTTCCGCGCGAGATCGTCGGGCCCGGCAAGCCAGAAGAGCGACTCCACCCGCGTCGCCACATCGGCCGGCAGGTCGTACTTGTAGTAGCGCGCGAAGAATCCGTGGCGCACCGGACAATGGCGGATGCGCAAGAGCTCGAGCAACGGCCGCAGGGTGAACGCGTGATAGAAGGCGACCGCCTCGGCCCAATTCTTCCGATGGACCTCCTTCTCGACCAGCATCTGGAAGAGCGGGAAGGTGGTCTTGAGGCCCACCTCGCGCTCGCGGAGCTTCTGCTCGAGCGCCGCGAGATCGAGCGGCGGTACCAATGTCACGCCCGACTTGTCGAAGTGAACGAAGGGCCGCCCGTGAATCTCCGGCTGGATCAGCTTGTCCGGATTGCTGTGCTTCATCACCACGAAGTCGAGCAGCAGAAAGCGGCCTGCGCGCTCGAGGCGATAGAAGACCTGGTGGTGCCCATGCCACGCCGGCTGCGGCAGCTCATAACGCAGCTCGATCGGCGAGAGGCGTTCGATCACCGCCTCGACCGCGCGAAAGGTCTCGTCGACGAATGCGTCATCGACATCCACCTGAAGATCGATGTCGGAGTACTGATCGACGCGATCGAAGCTGATCGCGCCCCCCTCCCACATGGCGTGAACGAAGGGCAATGACTCGAGCGCCTCTTTGATCGGGCGCAGGATCTCTTCCCGCGAAAGCATGCTGGCTCCTTTCGCCGGGCGAGGCGCGGGAGACGCCCGGACTGTGCGCGCGCAGGGTAACCCGAGCGGGCCGGCGTCGTGTACCGGAAGCGCGCGGCACTTCGTTCCGGGCGGCGGGAGTGCTAGTCTGCGGCCCATGCAACTCACCGGCAAAGATCGCCGATACCTTCGCTCCCTCGGCAACCCTCTTCGCCCGACCGTTTGGATCGGCAAGGAAGGGCTCACGCCCGCCGTCCTTCGCACGATCGACGACGCCCACCGTGGCTCGGAGCTGATCAAGATCAAGATCCTGGAGCTGGCCGATCACGATCGGAAGGCGATCGCCGAGGCGATCACGAAGGGAAGCACGTCGCTGCTCGCGGGAATGGTGGGCGGAACGATCCTGCTCTATCGGCGGGACAAGGAAAAGCCCCGCATCGTCCTGCCGTCGAGCGGGGCTTAAGCGCGAAAGGCAACGCGCGCAGGGCCCAGCACTGAGCCCCGCGCACGCCATGCTGCGTTACCTCGTAATCAGGATCTTCGTGCGCGCCGACTCGCCGCGCGCTTCCAGCCGCGCGAAGTAGACGCCCGGCGAGAGCGCCCGGCCGTTCGCGCCGCGGCCATCCCACGCGATCGTGTGCTGCCCCGCTTCGAGGGTGCCATCGAGCAAGGTCGCCACGCGGCGGCCGCTCACGTCGTGAAGCGTCAGCTTGACCGCCTCGTCGGTCGCGAGGGCGAAGGCGATCTCCGCCGCGCCGCGGACCGGATTGGGCCAGACGCCGGCGAAGGCGACGCGATCCAGGGTGCCCTGCGAGTCGGCGACACCGCTCGGAACCGCGCGCGTCCTGAAGTCGGAATCGACCGGGCCGTTCCCCGCGAGCGAGAACCAAGGCGTCGTCGGGAAGAAGGGCGATTCCCCCTCGAAGCGAACGCGCCAGTGGTACGCCGTGTCGGCCGAAAGATTCGAGGGCAAGAGCACGAAGGGCGTGCGGCTCCCCTGCCCCGGAATCGGATCACCCGTATCGAAGAGGTTGGTGCGATTCCACGCGCCTGGCCACACGCTGCCGAGCTCCGCCAGCTGATAGACGGTGCGGACGCGCGTGCGACCGAAGGCCGAGCGACCGAGCATGCGTAGGCGAACCTCGTTCTCCTGCTCCGACATTCCGTGCAGCGCGAGCGGCGCGGTGTCGTTCGGCTGCCGCATGTGCAGGAGCCGCGTGGCGCCCGGTCCGAACGCGTTCGTCGAGTGCCGATTGCCGTGGAAGAGGTAGATGCGCCCCTCGCTGTCTTGTCCATCGGTGTAGTCGGGCGCGCCAACGCCAAGCTCGGGATATCCATCGGCGTCGATGTCGCCGCCGCCCGCGAGGTGCGCGCCGAATCGCCCGCTCGTGCCGGTGAGGACGAAGATCAGCGTGGCGTTCGATGCGTCGGACGCGCCGGCGAAGACATAGATGCGTCCTTCGTGATTGGCGCCGTAGCCCGGAGCCCCGACCGCGAAGTCGGAGTAGCCGTCCGCGTTCACGTCACCGACGTTGGTCACCCATTCGCCCAGCAGCGCGTCGTTGGAGTTGGGCTCGTAGGTGAACGCGGTCACGCTGACCAGCCCGACCGCGGAGCCGAGATAGAGGGCGATGCTCCCCTCGCCGCTTTGGCCGTTCGACCAACCGCTCGCGCCGACCACCACATCCTCGAAGCCATCGGCATTGACGTCGCCGGCCGACGAAACGGAGATGCCGAACTTCGCGTTGGCGACGAAGCGCGTGAGCATCTGCGAGGGCGATTGGCTGAGCGCGCCGGGCCCGCCGAAGTAGACGAAAAGGCGGCCTTCGTTCGTCTGGCTGCCGTCGTGAAGCGGCGCGCCGGAGAGGATGTCGCTGTAGCCGTCGCCGTTGACGTCGGCCGCGGCAACGGAGAAGCCCATCTTGGAGCTGGTCTGGTTGCCTTCCCATTGCATAAACGCGGTGGTGGCGAGTCCTCCGCTCGAGCCGAGGTAAAGGTAGGTCGCGCCTTCATCGGTCTGGCCGTTGTCGAAGTCCTGCGCGCCGACCACGAGGTCGCCGTAACCATCGCCGTTCACATCGCCGGCGGATGCGGCGGCCCATCCGTAGTCGGCGTTGGCCTGCCCGCCGAGCACGGTCCAGCTCGGACTCGCCGCGAGCCCCGTCGACGAGCCGAGGTAGACCGAGGCCTTCCCTTCGCCGCTGAAGGCGCTGGTCCAACCGGGCGCGGTCACGACGACGTCCTCGTAGCCATCGCCGTTCACGTCGCCGGCGTTCGCGATCACGCGGCCGAAGAAGGCGTTCACGCGGTTGCCTTCCTCGTACCAGTCGGCCGGATTGCTGATGCCGGTATAGCCGCCGAGCCAGCAGTAGGCGCGGCCCTCGTTCGTCTCGCCCGCGTCGTAGAACCACGCGCTCCCGAGGAGATCGGCATAGCCGTCGCCGTTGACGTCGGCGAAGCCCACGCAGCTTCCGCTGCCGGCGCCGACTTGATTGGACTCGGTGGTGAAGGCAGCGACCGAGGTGTAGTCGTCCGCGGTCGCCAGGTGCACCTGGGCACGGCCCTGATTGAAGCCGCCGCTGTCGACGAAGGGCGAGCCGAAGAGGATGTCGGAGCGTCCGTCCCCGTTCACGTCGCCCGCGGTGCGCACCGACCAGCCGAGGCCGCCCGACGCTTCGTCGCCCGAGATGGCGAAGACCGCGTTGCCGGCGGGGCCGTTCGGGGAGCCGTAGTAGACGTAGACCGCGCCTTCGTCGGTCGTGCCGCCATCGTAGTTGTGCGCGCCGACGAGGAGGTCGGCGTAACCATCGGCGTTGACATCGCCCGCGGTGCTCATCGCGTCGCCGAAGTAGGCGCCCG
>CAZZAH010000333.1:0-5309 GCA_964652115.1 uncultured bacterium
GGCCTAGGTCGATGATGTCGTAGCTTGGGATGCGCCGGAAGATCGCGTGGATCGTGTGATCCGAGGTAACGTGTTGGAATGGGTAGTAGCCGACCGGACCGACCGAGACACCATCGACCTCCACATCCTGGATCGAGTAGTCGCCGCTCGGCGTGATCGTGAAAGGTGTGTAATCGTAGCAGGAGATCGGGACCGCTCCGGTCGGTGAGATGTCGCCGCCGTAGTCCGCGGTGGCCGTGATCGTGTGTTGTCCCAGGTCCTCCGCGAAGGTGGCGGAGATGGTGTGCCCGGCGTGTACGTTCGGGAAGGTGTAGCTCGTAACGGGTCCCACCGAGGCTCCATCCACCGTCACGTCGGTGATTGCATAGCAGTTGTAATCCTCCGGCGTGATGGCGAAGGTTACATTCGCGCCGGCGCTGACCAGGACGTCGCCGCTTGGATCAATCGCGCCGCCGACCGACGCGGATGCCTGAATCAGAAAGCCTCCAAGCAGGACCGAAACGTCGTTGCCGGAGAAGTTCGCGGTCACGAGGTCGGGCAGGTTGTCCGCGCTTAGGTCCGCGATCGCCAAGGCACGCGGTTCCGTGTCGGTGTCGAACGCCGCGGCGGGAGCGAATCCACCGGCCCCGTTCCCTTCCATGACGAGCACCCGCGAGGTCGCCCTGTCCATCACGACCAGGTCCTGCTTCCCGTCGACGTTCAGATCGCCGATCGCGAGCGCGGCACCATTGACCGCGCCGGAGGTCACCGCGGGCCACGCCACGAAACTCGGTGTGCTTCCGCCCGGCGCCGTCGTGTTGCGGAGCAGGGTGCTCGTTCCGTTTCCCGCATTGGTCGTCACGAGGTCCTGCTTGCCGTCGCCGTTCAGATCAGCGCCCACGGCCATGCGAGGGTTGTTTCCGGTCGAGAAGGTCGAGCTGGCGGAGAAGCTCACGGCCGAGCTCCCGTTCGGCGTCGTGTTCAACCGAACCGAGATCGAGTTGGCGGCACCGTTCGGCGTCACCATGTCGGGCTTTCCATCCTGATTGATGTCGACCGCGATCACGTCGACCGCGCCGGCGGTGGTGAAGTTGGACGGGGATGCGAAGCCGCCCTCTCCGTCGCCGCGCAGAACGAAGATCACCCCGGTCGTGGCGCTCGCGGCCAGGAGGTCGAGGTTGCCGTCGCCGTTGACGTCGGCGATGGCGAGAGCGCTCACCCCCGCTCCGGCCGCGAAGTCACGCTTCCCGTCGAGGCCGCCCGACCCGTCGCCGATCAGGACCGAGACGGTGCCGGCAGCGGCGTTGGCGGTCACCACGTCGGCGCGGCCGTCGTGATCGACGTCGGCGACCCGCACCGCGACCGGACCCGCGCCGGTGGTGAAGTCCTCAGGCCCACCAAACGCGCCGCCTCCGCCGCCCAGGAGAATCGACACGCTGTTCGACCCTTCGTTCGCCGTGACCAGATCGAGCGACGCCCCCGAGTTCAGCGCGCCGATACCGACGCCGCGAGGATCGCTCCCCCCGAGGCCGAAGTCTGTGCGCTGATAGGCGACGGTACCGGCCTCCGCCAACCGCGCGGACATCGCCAGAGCGAGCAGCACGCCGAAACGAGTAAGAGAGGGACCGTGCATGGGGAGAACCTCCGTGCCTTCAAGTCCGCGGAACGAAGGCGTCGCTGCTCGGAGGCAACAATCGCCGGGGAGCCCCTCGATCGCGCGATATGCGCGCGAAGGGGAATGTTGTCCACGCGGGAGCCAAAGGGATTACCGAGAGCAGTCGCGAAGCGGGCCGGCTTGATACACGAAAAAATCCCAATGCGTCGCGGGTCGCCGAGGAGGGGGGGCGATCAGCGCCGGACGAGCTGCTTCAGCGCAGCGCGATAGGGTCCACGCGTGATGCCGACCAAGTAGAGCCCCGCCGCCGCCGAGCCGCCGGTCGATGCATCGCCATCCCACGCCGCGCGCCACTGCCCCGCGCCGTCCATCGCCACCGCGAGGTCCGCCACCCAGCGCCCGTCGATCGCGTACACGCTGCCGCGCGGCGACCACTGCCGCCCCGCGTCGCGCGCGTCGATCGCGAGGCGAATGCCGCCTCGACCCGGATTCGCGCTCTCGAGCGTGACGCGCACGCCCGGCCCGAGCGATCCGCGCAACACCCCCGCGGCTTCGCTGGCGTTCGGTGCCTCGACGCTCGACGCCCCGACCTCGTGGGCGTGAAGCACGGTGTTATGCGAACCACCGACGAGGAAGCCGTCCGGAACGATCGCGATCGAGGTGGCGTACTGATCCGACCGCGTGTCCAACGTCTGCCAGGTCACGCCGCCGTCCGAGGTCACCTGCACCTCCGTGCCGAAGACCGTTCCCGCGACGCCGTGCAGCGCGTCACGGAAGTCCATGAACCGCGAACCGTCGCCGACGGAGGTCCAGTTCGTGCCGCCGTTGGTCGTCCGGTAAATCGCGCCGTCGCTCGCGGCGAGACCGGTGCTGGCGGTGAACCAGTGCATCGCCATGATCGCGCCGCCGCCGATTCCCGCGCTCGACACCGCCGTCCAGAGGGCGCCACCGTTCGTCGTCTTCCAGAGGTCGATGGTGCCGAAGTCGCCGCCGCCGACAAAGCCGGTCTGCGAGTCGACGAAGGCGAGGCTGAAGTACCGATGCGGATTCGTGATTCCGTTGGTCGTCTGCACCCACGTCTGCCCGCCATCGGTCGTCTTGAAGACGAAGTTGATGCCGGTGCCGCCGTAGGTCGCGGCGTACGCGATGTCATTGCTCGTCATGTCGAGCGCGATGATGCCGCCCGCGGTGGTCGGCCGAACATTAAACGTCGACCAGGTAGCGCCGCCGTCGGTTGTACGGCCCGCCTTCGTGGTCGGTGAGGTATAGCCACCGACGAGCCCGTGCAAGTCATCGAAGAAGTCGATCGCCTGCGGGCCGGCGACTCCCGGGTTGGTGGCGCCATAGCTCCAGGTGGCGCCACTGTCCTCGCTCACGAGCCAGACGTTGGCGCCGCCCGCGAAGGCCTTTCCGCTGCCGAGGACGCACATCACGTCCAGGCTCGTGCGCTCGCCGTCGTCGGGACTATGCGTGTAGTTGATCCAGGTCGCGCCGGTGTCGCTGCGAAGCAGGTCGCCCGCGGTCGTGATCGCGCAGAATCCGCCGCCCGCCAAGCTCGCCATCTCGCTCACGCCGGTGACGTTCTGGCGTGAGTAGCGCAGCGTCCAGTCGACGCCGGCGTTGGTCGTTTCGCTGATCGTCGCGCCCTCGCCGTTGGTGGCGTTCAACCAATGCGTGGCCGAGAGCAGCAGGATCTCGTCCTGGTAGAAGGGATCGTTACCGAAACCGTGGTTAACGTTTGTCCAAGACAGCCCGCCGTTGGTGGTCTGATAGGTGTCGAAGTCGTGGAAGATCCAGCCGGTCTGCGCATCCAGGAACTGGATGTCGCCGGCGAGATCGAAGGCGGACGGCACACCGGGAACGTCGAGCCAGGTTTGTCCGGCGTCGGTCGTCTGCTTGAGCACGAATGCGCCGAGGATGTAGCCACGCGTTGAGCTCAACCAGAACTGATCGGTGAGTTGTACATTGCCCGGCGAGGTGCGAAGCGTCCAGCTCGCGCCATTGTCGATCGAGCGAAGCACCTTGTTCTCGCCGACCGCGAAGAGCGTGTTGGCATCGACGCGGAAGATGTCCTCGAGGTCGACGCTGCCGGGATTCGACACCGCGGACCAGCTCGCGCCGCCGTCCTCCGAACGATAGATGCCGGGCAGTTCGCCGACCGCGAGGAGCACGCCGGGCGAGAGCACGAGGAGGTCGCGCAGATCCTTGGTGAAGGCAGGGTAGCTCGACTCATCCACCCAGGTCTGACCGGCGTCGTTCGTGATGAGCGTGGTTCCCTTAACGCCGACCGCGTAGCCGACCTGGCCGCTTTCGAAGGCGAGTGCGTGGAGCCCGTTCCCTTGCGGCGTGGGGTTCGCCCAGTTGTATTCGTAGGTCGCCGCTTCGGTGAAGCTCGGCCAAGCGCCAAGCACGATGGACGAGGCAAAGAGCATGGAGAGGACGACTGACCGAGCCGGGGAGCGGGTCATGGTATTCCCTCGCGGGTTCGCCCCCTGCGGGGCCAGGTGTGGGTTGTGCTTGGAGACCCGGCGACAAGTCTAGCCCTGGACGCGATCGGAGGAAATGACCACTTCGGGCGAGGGTCAGCGTGCGCCTCGGCTCCTCTCAGAACCGCAGCGCGTGCAGACGCCGGCGACCTCGATGCGGATCATCTCGGCCCGAAAGCCGTGATCGCTCTCGAGGCGCGGCTTCAAGCTTTCCCAGAACGGCCCGGTCGGTTCCTCGATCGCCTTGCAGCGCGTGCAGACGAGATGGATGTGCAGGCTACCGGGACGCACTTCATAGAAGTGACGCTCGCCGTGAACGTGCATCAGATCGAGCTCGTCGATGAGGCCATGCCGCTTCAGCAGTCGGAGCGTGCGATAGACGGTGGCGCGGTGGATGCTCGAGTCCCTGCGGTGCGCGAGGGCGACAACCGTCTCCGCGTCGAGATGCTCCTCGGCTTGATCGAGCAGCTCCGCGAGGATTTGCCGCTGGCCGGTCAACCGAAGGCCCTTCGCCCGCATCTTGTCGGCCAGCGCCTGGGGCGGCCCTTCGGTCCTGGCGCCGCGAGCCTTACCGGAGATCGTGCGCATGGGATGAGCCTAGGGGCTCGCCGAGTGACGCGTCAACGAACGGGCTTGCTCTTGACGTCAATGCACGCAGCGAAAAGCGTCCCGCCAAGGATTCGCTCGTGCTTCTGGTTGACCGGGTCGATAGAGGAACTGTATGGTTCTCTACATGCGACATGGTCGCAAACGGGGCTCTTCGTACTCGATCTTCTTCCCAGGAGTTCAGGCTTGGATGGATTGCTGAAGCCGGGTGGCCGTGGCGCACCCGGTCGCCCGATGCCTCTGAGCGATCTCCCTCTTGGGAAGCAGGCCACCGTCGAGGCGGTGAACGGATCCGAAGATCTTCGCCGCCGTCTGCTGGAGATGGGTTTCTGCAACCGCACGATCGTCACCGCGATTCGTAGGGCGCCCTTCGGCGATCCGATCGAATACTCTCTTCGCGGCTACTACGTTTCCCTGAGGAAGGATGAAGCGCGCTGCGTGCTGGTGGCACCTCAGTGATTGCTGGTGGCACCTCAGTGATTGCCGGTGGCACCCAAGTGACCGATCGCACGCTAGACCCTGGAGGAATGACTTGGTAGGCGGTTGTGCGCAGTGCACGGTTGGCAAACATGACCAGAACGCGAAGTGTCTGCCCGCTCAGACCGCGAGCCGGTTGACGATCG
>CAZZAH010000334.1:0-929 GCA_964652115.1 uncultured bacterium
GACGATCAAAACCAAGTTCGTTCGTTTTCCACCTAACCGAGAGAGACGGCTTAATGAACTGACCCTGGAAACGAACGCCGAACCAGGACGCTGCACCCTCGCCCTTGTCTCGCCCAACGCTTTGGCTAGTCAGATTGTCCCTGAAGAAGATCCTCGACTCAGAAGGCAGCGTGTCAGGTTCGTCAAGTTCGGACCTTGTCAACGATCGTCGATCAAGATTGACGAGCTGAACACTTCTGTAACCGGTTCCGCCTCTTTCTCCCGCTGCCTTTCGAATCAAAGACTTTCTGTATTTCACTGAATGCAGTGATTTGGCGTACCAAAGTAGCGTGTCGAATGTTGGTCCAAGAAAATCGCCCGTAGAGCTGGAGGTTTTGACGAAGGCAATAGAGCTCACGCTGTTCTCGGCACCAAATACCTCATCCAGCACAGACCGAACTCGATGCACATTCTCGTCGCCGATCTGTACGAAGATCGAGCCTGAATCGGTGAGCAGGTCCCGGGCGACTGTGAGCCGATCCCGCAGATACGTCAGGTAACTGTGAATCCCATCCCGCCACGTATCCCGAAACGCCCTGACCTGCTCCGGCTCACGCGTGATGTGCGCGACATTCCCGTCCTTCACATCCCGGCTGGTCGTGCTCCACTGAAAATTGCTGTTGAACTTGATGCCGTACGGCGGATCGATGTAGATGCACTGCACCTTGCCGCGCAGGCCTTCGCGCTCGGCCAGGCTCGCCATGACCTGCAGCGAGTCGCCGAGGATCATCCGGTTCGACCAGTTCTGGTCGTGCTGGTAGAACTCGGTCTTGTCCGCGCCCTCGGGGATGCCGTTAAAGTCGCTGAACAGGTCGCGCTGCTGCCGCTGCGGCTTCCCTGCCGCCTTTTCCGCCGCCTTCTTCTCCTCGGCCGTCTACCGCAGGAGATCG
>CAZZAH010000334.1:939-5301 GCA_964652115.1 uncultured bacterium
TGCATACGTCGCGGGATAAAATCCGTCGGGAATCTGCTCGCTCTGTCGGCGCAGGTCGTCGATCAGCACCTTCGGGTGCACCTTCTCCTGGATGTAGAGCGGCGGGGCGTTGACGACGAGGTCGCTCCAGTCCTGCTCGTCCTTGCCTCGCCAGACGAGCTGGGGGTCGAGGTCGCGGTTCCGGCGATCGTAGGCGACGTGGAGCGGCGTCTGCTGCTCCTCCTTGAGGACGGATTGGTACTCGGCGGTGGGGATGTTCTTTCGAGTGGCTTCGTCGTGGAGGAGGGTTTCGACGACCTTCTTGGTGGGGTAGGTCGACTTGGTCGGCTTCTTCGCCATGGTTATGCTCTGGGTCCTACGGGTTGAGTGCCGGCTGATTCGATGAGTTGCTCGACCTGGCTTTCGATCTTCGCCGAGAAGTCCGCGTCCATGCGGAAGACCTCGGTCAGCTCCGCGAAGGCCCAGCGTCCGTGCGTGCCGAGGTTGTTCACGCCGGGCACCCAGTAGGTCTCCATCGTCGACTTCTTGTCCTTCGCGTCCTCGCGTCGGTAGCCCTTGATCTCGACCACCAGGCGGAGCAGGTCGTCCTCCCCGTGGCCGTCCTCGACCAGCACGATGAAGTCGGGGAGGTACTTCCGCGCGACCGAGCCGTAGCGATAGGGCACCTCGAGGCCCAGGCCTTGGTTCTTCACGTAGGCCCTCACGCGCGGGTGCGATTCGACCACGCGGCAAAGCTCCAATTCCCAATCGCTGTCGCCGATGACCCAGTTTACGTGGCAGTGCCGCGAGCTCGGCTGCCAGCGGCTTCGCTTCGAGGTGTTGAAGTTGACGTGGTTGGTCGAGCCGGTCGGGTTGTACGGATCGAGCACCGCCTTGATCGGCCGCTCCCCGACGAACGCGGCAGTGATCGCGGCGGTGATCCGCTCGCACGCCATGTCCGCGAGCTCCTGGTAGACGAGCTGCGCGGGGTACGTCCCGCCCTGGCAATCGAGGTAGTTGTCGAGCCACTGCTTGGCGATCCGCTTGAGCTCGCCAAAGAGGTGGAGCTTCGGTTGCCCATCCGGGTCGCGCCACTTCGTCATCATGAGGTGCCTGGTGAGCTGGAAAAGCACGGTCGAACGCCGCGTATCCTCGAGGTGCTCGAGATCGAGCGTGATCTCCTCGCCGATGATCCCGCTGTTCTGCGTGATCGATGGGCCGACGATGTCCGGTGTGAGGACGAGCCTGTGGTCGTCGGAGAACTTTGCCGTCAGCCGCTCCTCCGGCAGCTCCACCCGGTAGCCTTCCACGCGCGGGAAGCGGATCTCGAGCGCGTCGCGGTCGGGCCGCACCGCGTGGACGTGCACCGTCTCGCGCGGCGGCTGCGGCGGCGCGACCACCGGCTTGGCCGTGAAGTCGAAGGGAATGCCGAGGACATCGGCGTACTCGACGTTGAAGAGGCCCTCTTCGTTCAGGTCGTATGACTGGCGGCGCAGCGCACGGCCGATGACCTGCTCGCAGAGGAGCTGAGTGCCGAACGCGCGAATGCCGAGGACATGCGTGACGGTGTTGGCGTCCCAGCCTTCCGTGAGCATGGCGACGGAGACGACGCAGCGGATGGCTTCGCCGAGGCGGCCGGGCTTGCCGACGGTGTTCATGACCTCGCGGAGGAGGTCGTTGTCGCTGATGTTGTCGGCTTCCTGCTGGCCGCCGCCACGCTCCAGGATCTCGCGGCGGAAGCGTTCGATCTCGTCGGCCGCCATCGCGCGGAAGTTGTCGTCGAGCGCTTCGCCCGACTCGAGCTGCTCGCTGTCGATGAGCAGCGTGTTCGGGCGCGCGAGCGGGTTGCCGTTCTCGTCGAAGTTGCGGAAGAGCTCGAGGCGGCCGTTCTCCAGTATCGAGGTGCCGCTCGCGTTCTCCCGCTGGAAACCCGAGATGTAGTCGTAGACCAGCTTCGACGTCGCCGTGTTGTTGCAGACGACGATGAAGCACGGCGGCACCTTGATGCCCGCCTCGCGCCAAAGATAGAAGGTCTTCTCGTAGTGGCCGTACAGAGCCGACAGTGCGGTCTGCAGTTCGACCGGCAGCGCGAGTGGATCGAGTGGGCCGCCCTTGCCGCGGCCTTTTTTCGGCATGCGCGTGCCGATGTGCTCCCACAGATTGCGGAAGCGCGGCATGTCGGCGCCGGGGATGTTGTCGGCGACCGGCACGCGCGGGAGCTTCACGATGCCGCACTCGATGGCGTCCATCAGCGAGAAGTCGCTCATGGTCCAGGGGAAGAGCGTGCCCTCTGCATAGCCGGAACCGCTCAAGAAAAAGGGCGTGGCCGAGAGATCGAGCACGCGCGAGACGCCGAGCTTGCGGCTCACCGCTTCCAGGCCGCCGATCCAGAGGCTCGCCGCCTTGCGGTTGCTCTCCGCCTCCTTGCGTTCGTCGCCCTTGAGGTCGTCGTCGAGCTCCGCCTCGGGCTTCGCGCGGTAGCAATGATGCGCCTCGTCGTTGAGCACGATGATGTTCTTGAAGCTCATCAGCTCGGGCATCACGCGCTGGAGCATTTGGCCTTCGGTTTCGAGCGTGTTCATTCGGTCGCCGAGGCGCCCTTCAACCAGCGCGCGGCCGCCCTTCGAGATCTCCATCCGCTCGCGAAGCTTGAACGCGTGGTAGTTCGTGATGACGATCTTGGCGCGCCCGAGATCGGCCAGCATGTCGCTCGGGACGAGCTCGCGACTCTGGTAGTACGCATCGGGATCGTTCGGCTGGAGCACGCGCAGGCGATCACGGATCGTGATGCCTGGCGTGACGACGAGGAAGCCGCGCGTGAAGCGTTTGCTGTTGGGCCGCCGCACCGCGTTAATCGTCTGCCACGCGATCAGCATCGCCATCACCGTCGTCTTGCCGGCGCCGGTCGCGAGCTTGAGCGCGAGCCGCATCAGCTCCGGGTTCGCCTCCGCGTTCGCGCGCTCGAGGTGATCGAGGAAGTCCTGCCCGGCCTTCTCGTGCGGCGCGACCTCGGTCAGCCAGATCGCGGTCTCGACCGCTTCGACCTGGCAGAAGAAGGGCCGCACGTTGGCGAAAGCGTGGTGCCGCCAGTGCTGGAGCAACCGCGCGGTCTCGGGCGTGACGCGCCAGTCGGCCGGGTTCGGGATCTCGCGCCAACGGTCCACGCGGAAGCGGAGCTGGTTGATGATCGGCGTCGGGTCGTAGCGCTGCTTGTCGGTCGAGAGGCCCTTGCCTTCGTCGAACACGAACGCGCCCTGCTCGGCCGCACCGCGTCGCTTCTTCGGCTTGGGGATGGGAGTGATGAACTCGGCGCGGCGGCGAGCGTCGGTGATCTTCTGCGTCGGCTGCCCTTGCGGGTCGAGCTCCCAGTGCCGAGTCGGGTAGATGTACGGGCAGTTCAGGATGGGGTGTGAGAAGAACGCGTCGCTCATGCTGGACCTGCCCCCCGCCCCAACTCCGCGATTAAAGGCACGCGTGCGTTTCGCGGGCTCACTTCGTGCCCGGCCGAATGGTCACGCTTCGCCCGCGGCCCGGGCCTCGGCCGAGCGGGCGTCAAGTTGCTTCCGAGTTCTATTTCTGCAGCAGCCCCTTGCAGAATTGCCCCCTCGACCCAGGGCGCCGACTCGCCACCCGCGCACGCCAACGCCCGCGCCGCTGCGCTCATTCAGCCAAGTCGTGGTGGGGGCACGGCCGGCAGGACTCGGTGCGGCGGGACCGGGTCATGCGTGCGCGCTCGATTGTGCCTCGCCGGTGGGTGCACGGGCAAATGAGAAGTTTTGAACGCAGCTGGGTCGTGAGGCGGCCTCGTGGATAGCCTGGTTCGGCGAACGCGGCTCGCGTCAGCCCCGGCTTTCAACCTGGGCCGATTGTCGGCGGCGAGGCAAGACCCTCCGGTCGGCGGCCTTCGAAGAGCCGAGAGGTACATGTTGATCTGCCCGACGAACGCGGGATCGAAGGGTACCGCCTTGAGCTCAATGACGACGTAGCAGCGAAGCGTCAAGTGATAGAAGAGCAGGTCGAGGTGGTAATCGTTGCTCGCGAACTCGAGACGGACTTGCCTCCCCACGAACGCGAAGCCGCTCCCGAGCTCGAGCAAGAACTTCTGCATGTGATCGACGAGGGCCTGCTCGACCTCGCGCTCGCGTCGCGGATCGGCTGTGCCGAGGAAGTCGAAGAGATACGGATCCTTGAAGATCTGGGCGGCCATGTCGGACTCGTCCGGCGGGAGCGTGGTCTCGAAGTTGGTCACTGCTTTCCCGCGCCGCTCGTGAGCGCGACCGTCGATCTGGAGGGCGAGGACGTTCCGGCTCCATCCCTCAGTGATGGTTTGCCGCATGTACCACTCGCGGGAAGCAGGGTCTTTAACCCGCTGCAGGATCCGGA
>CAZZAH010000335.1:0-3249 GCA_964652115.1 uncultured bacterium
CCTGCGGAAGGCGAGGCTGCTCGGCTGGGTGCTTACCTCGGCGGAGTTCGAAGCCGAAGGTCGCCTCGCCTACATCCTCGTCCCCTACGCCAAGGTCGAGCAGATGGCGCTCGACCGCGATGACCTCCGCGACAGCGTGAACCACATCCTGGAGATCGAAGGGGTCGAGATCGCGGCCACGCTGAAGGAGACCGAGCCTGAGCAGGTGAAGATCTCCCTGCGCTCGAAGGGCACTTACACGATCAACGGCGTGGCGATGCAGTTCGGCGGCGGTGGTCATGCGCTCGCCGCGGGTTGGGAGATGACCGGGCCGATCGACGAGGTCTGGCGCCGCCTCTCCGAGCCCCTGATCCAGATCCTGAAGAGCGCTGACGCCAAGTAGTCCGGCGTCCCAAAAATCGCTGGCCATTAGACCTGCAGGTCCACTACCGTTGGTCATCCGCGATTCATAGCGAATCCCCCCGCGGACATCTAGGTCCCCACCCCTCCGATCGACTCGTACGCGCCCCCATGTCGGGGAAATGGAGGATTACATGCGTCGAACGCTCAATCGCGCGAGCGGTGATCTCGTGGGCCCGCTCCGTCGGGCCAGTCAACCGCTCACCAACCTTTGGGGATTCCTGGCGGTGCTCGCTTCCTCGCTCCCGCTGCAGCTCGCGCACGGGGAGTGCGCGGACTACGGCGACTACCTGCATCTCGTCGGACATCTGTCGGGAGCGGGGCGGGAAGACATCGTGGTGGTCGGAAGCCATGCGTACACCGCCGCGGGTACACACGGCATTGAGATCATCGACGTATCCGATCCGGCCGCGCCGAGCCTGGTGGGAGTCTTGGACCCGGCGGGAAGCTGCACGCGTCTGACGGTGAACGGCAACTACGCCTACGTCGCCGCGAAGACCGCCGGGCTATACGTGGTGGACATCTCCGATCCTTCCTTGCCGATTCTGGCGGGCACGGCGAACACCCCAGGATCGGCAGTCGGCGTCGCGGTGTCGGGGTCCTACGCCTACGTCGCCGACTCCGGCTCGGGCTTACAGGTGATCGACATCTCGAACCCGGCGGCACCGACGATCGTCGGATCGCTCGACACGCCGGGGCTCGGGAACGGCGTCGCCGTTTCCGGGAGCTTCGCCTATCTCGCCGATGACACGTGGGGGCTCCGCGTGATCAACGTCTCCAATCCCGCAGCGCCAGCCCTCGTGGGGACGGGAAGTAATCCCGGGATCGCGAACGGGGTGCTGGTCGTGGGGACGCGGGCCTACCTAGCGGACGGAGACTTCGGTCTTCGCATCTACAACGTCTCGAATCCCGCAAGCCCGACCACGCTGGGAGCGGTCGATACGCCGGGGACCGCGATCAGCCTCTCGATCTCGGGTAACGTGGTCTGCGTCGCGGATGGTTGGGGTAACTTCCAATTCGTGAATGTCGCGAATCCCACCGCGCCGTCGCTCCTGGGGGAGTTCAACACCGACTCGCTCATCACCGGCACCGCCTGGGTCGGGAACCACGTCTACGGTTCCGACCAGCTCACGGGCCTCTTCATCCTCGACGCGACCAACCCGAATCTGCCCGCGGAGATCGGCCGCATAGATCCCGAGCAGGACATGCACGACGTTTCCGTCGCCGGCACCCACGCCTACGTCACCACCGGTGACGACGGGATGCAGGTCATCGACATCTCGAATCCCGCGGCTCCGGTCGTGACCGGCAACGTCGACACGCCGGGCATCGGGCGTGCGGTCGCGCAGGCGGGGACCTACGCCTATGTGGCGGACGAAGCCGCGGGCCTCCAGGTGATCGACGTCTCCAATCCGGCGTCTCCTACGATCATGGGGAGCGCAGACACGCCAGGCTCGGCCTACGACGTGGCGCTCGCCGGAAACCTCGCCTGCATCGCGGACGATGAGGACGGGCTTCGTCTGGTCGACATCTCGAGTCCGCTCTCGCCGACACTCCTGGGCGGCGTGATCACCGCGGGCGACGCCTACGCGATCGCGGTCGAGGGCAACCTCGCTTACCTCGCCTGCTACGACGCTGGGCTGCAGATCGCGGACATCTCGAATCCGGCGGCGCCGACCATCGTGGGAGGCGTCGTGACGCCCGGCTTCGCCTACCACCTGGCGGTGGCCGGGACCTACGCCTACGTCGCGGCGAGGGAAGTCGGACTTCACGTGGTGGACGTCTCGAATCCCGCCGCCCCGATCGTCGTTGCCAGCCTCGATACCGGTACGGAGAACGACCACGTGACAGTGGTCGGTAACTACCTCTACCTCGTGGATCAGGATCTGGGGCTCCAGATCCTCGACATCTCGGACCCGGCGGCCCCGTCGCTGGTGGGTGGCTTCACCAACGGTGTGTACGCGTACGCCGCCGCGGTCTCCGGAGCCAACGCCTATCTTTCCCTTGGACCCGAAGGCCTCGTCATCGTCCCGGCGCAGTGCCTCGCTGCCGATGTCGATCCCTTCGCGCCGGGCGCGCCTTCGCGCAGCGCCACGCTCATGGCCGCGCGACCGAATCCGTTTCGGTCGGCGGACGGCACGACTGCTTTCGAGTTCTCGCTCTCGACGCCGGGCCGCGCGACGGTCTCCTTGCTGGATCTGAATGGGCGCTTGATTCGCACGCTACTCGCGGCACCGCTCGGGGCCGGACCGCACGTCGTGGCCTGGGACGGCCGGGACGCGCGTGGGCGGGAGGTCGCATCGGGCGTGTACTTCTATCGACTCGAGACCGCGAGCTCCTCTGAAATCCGCTCTTTGACATTCCTTCGCTGATCGAGAGAACCCCCTCCGCCATCCGCCGACGCTTGCAGCGCCCGGCGGGTGGCGGCTCTCTCGTTGACACCCCCAATGGCCTTGTCCATCCTACCCGGACTTCCGGTCGGCCTCGCGTGAGCGTCCGGCGTCGCGGATCGCGGCCCGTCATCGCGCAGGAGCCGACAGTCGATCCATCTCGGGAAGGAGCACGCATGCCTCGGCTGGCGGAAGACGAGCTGATCCACGACTGGAATCAGGCGAGCGACGTCCCTGCGCGCAAGGTGCCGATCGAGTTCGACGACGAGACGCTGCGCGACGGGCTCCAATCCCCCTCGGTCATCGACCCGCCGATCGAGGAGAAGCTTCGTATCCTTCACTTGATGGAGGCGCTCGGCCTTCACGCGCTCGATCTTGGCTTGCCGGGCTCGAGCCCGCGCGCCTTCGCCGACTGCCTTCGTCTCGCGGAGGAGATTCGGGATCACCGCATGGCGATTCG
>CAZZAH010000335.1:3349-5281 GCA_964652115.1 uncultured bacterium
ACGACCGCGATGCGCGCCGGCGCCTATCGGATTTGCGTCGCCGACACGGTGGGGCACATCACGCCGCGAGGGACGCGTGCGCTCCTGGCCTGCGTGCGCTCGGTGGTGGACGAGGTGAACCCGACGGTGAAGATCGACTGGCATGGCCACTCCGATCGCGGCCTCGCCATCCCGAACGCGATGGCGGCGGTCGAGGCGGGCGCGGATCGCATCCACGGCACCGCGCTCGGCATCGGCGAACGCTGCGGCAACACGCCGATGGATCAGCTCCTGGTGAACATGAAGCTCGAGCATCTGATCACGACCGATCTGACGCCGCTCTCCGACTACTGCCAGACGGTGAGCCGCGCGACCGGCGTTCCGATCCCGATCAACTATCCGGCGATGGGACGCGATGCCTTCCGCACCTCGACCGGGGTGCATGCCGCCGCCATCATCAAGGCGCGCGATCGCGGCGCGCGCTGGCTCGCCGATCGCGTCTACTCCGGCGTGCCGGCGGAGATGATCGGCCGCGAGCAGGAGATCGAGATCGGCTTCATGTCGGGGATGTCGAACGTCAACTACTACCTCAAGACCCGAGGGGTCGAGCCGACGCGCGAGATGGAGGAGGAGATCCTCCAGCGCGCCAAGCAGAAGAAGAGCGTGCTTTCGGAGGACGAGGTACTTTCGATCGCTCGCGAGCACATCGCGCAGGTGCGAGCCCAGCTCGAACGCGCGGCGCAAGGTTTGGAAGCGGCTCGTCCCGATCATCCGGCTGTGACCGAGGGCGGCGAAAGCGGCGGATTCTGACGCCACCACCCGCGGGCGCGGCCCGCGCTGGAGAGGAGTTCCGATGGACGAGCTACTGAGCAAAGAGAACCTCGAGTACCGCGCGCGCGCCCGCGAAGTCGCGGACAAGGTCGTGCGCAAGGTGTCGGCTCACTACGACCGCGAGCAGACCTATCCCTGGGAGGTTCTCGAGGCGCTGAAGAAGGCGGAGCTGACCGGCGTCTGGATTCCGCGGGCCTACGGTGGCCCCGGCGGCGGGCTGCTCAATCTTTGCATCGTGGTCGAGGAGCTTTCGAAGGCGTGCGGTGGAGTCGGCGTGGCGTATGCGGTGAACGCGCTCGGCTCCTTCCCCATCATCACCGGCGCATCGGAAGAGCAGAAGCAAGCGTGGTTGCCGGGCATCGCGAAGGGTGAGCGCCTGATCGCCTTCGGCCTTTCCGAGCGCGACGCCGGTTCCGACGCCGGCAGCCTTCAATGCAAGGCGATCAAGGACGGCGATCACTACGTCGTCAACGGCCACAAGAAGTGGAACACCAACGGCGGCGTCGCCCACTACTACACGGTCTATTGCCAGACCAACCCCGACAAAGGGATCCGCGGCATCTCGGCCCTCATGATCGAGAAGGGCTCGCCCGGCTTCGAGGTGAGCAAGGTCGAGGACAAGATGGGCATCCGCTGCGTGCCGGTGGTCGAGCTCGAGTTCAAGGACGTGCGCGTTCCGGTAGCGAACCTGATCGGCAAGGAAGGCGGCGGTTTCCGAAACGCGATGTCGACCCTCGACCTCGCGCGGCCCGGCGTGGCTTCGCAAGCAGTTGGGCTCGCGGCGGGCGCGACTCGCCTCGCGCTCGAGTATGCGGCGGCGAGGAAGCAGTTCGGGCAGGCGATCGTGTCGTTCCAGGCGATCCAGTTCATGCTGGCCGACATGGATGTACAGACCGAGGTCGCGCGCCAGATGGTGTACAACGCGGCCAAGATCGTCGATCAGGTGACCGACAAGCTCACGCATGTCGAAGGCATCGCCAACGCCGGCGGGCCGGCCGGCTTCTCGAAGTATTCCGCCATCTCCAAGGTCTTCGCCACCGACGTCGCGATGAAGGTGACGACCGACGCGGTCCAGATCTTCGGCGGGAACGGCTACATGAAGGACTTCCCGATCGAAAAATA
>CAZZAH010000336.1:0-5276 GCA_964652115.1 uncultured bacterium
TCGACCTCGTTCCACGAGAGCTCGTCCTCGCTCGCGCCCTGAATGCGCGGCGCGTCGGAGAGTCGCGCGCCCGCCGGAAGCGCTAGCTCGACCTCGAGACCGGCGAGCCCTTCGGCCGAGGCGGAAAGCGACATTCCATCCTGGGTCCGCGCGCGCGACCATGTGACCACGGGCAGATCGGCCGCGCGCTCGAGCGGCGCCGGCAGCCCAAGAATCAAGCGCACCGTCTGGATCACGTCGAGGATGTTGATCGCGCCGTCGCTCGCGACGTCGGCGCAGAGGCGCGCCTGCGCGCTCAGCAGCGCCTGCTCCAGGATGTGGTTCACGATCGCGGTCAGATCGGTCACGTCGACCAGGTTGTTGCCGTTGGCATCGCCCGCGCGCGTCGCGCAGACGAGCTCACCGCCGCCCGTAACCGTCGCGGTGAATACGCCGCCGCCGTGCGTCGCCGCCACCACCGTTCCGTCGCTCGTCCGTCCCGCGAGCCAGCTCACCACGAGGTTTCGGATCTCGCCCGTGCCCTCCTGCGTCCAGACGGTGCTCTCGCCGTTGAGCGTCGTGGTCGAGTAGAGGCCGGTCGAGGTGCCGGCGAAGTAGACGGTGCCGGAGCTCGTCGGGAAGATCAGCACCGAGCGCGCGGAAGGACCATCCTCGCCGCCCAGATTGCCTTCGACCGAGGACCAGCTCGTGCCGCCGTTCGCGCTGTAGAAGAAGCTCGCCACGCGATAGTTCGAGAAGGCGATCAGCACCTTGTTCGCGTCGGTCGGGTCGATCGAGATCGCCTGCACGTAGCCGGTCGGGAAGTTCGAGCCGGTCACGACGGTGGGCGCGGTTCCGGCGGGTGCGTTGCCCGCGTTGGTCAGCTTGTAGAGCTTGGTCGTCCGGCTCGTCAGATCGAAGGCAGCGTAGTAGACGACATCGGCCGGGCTCTTCGATACCGCGATGGCAGAGATCGCCTCCTGCGGCTTGTTCGTCACGCGAACCCAGCCGGCATCGCTCTCGGAGTTCTCCTGACCCGGCCTCGACACGCTGACGTCGTTGTTCCGCCAGAGGCCGTCGAAGCCGGCGAGGTACATCCGCTTCGAATCGTTCGGATCGAGGGTGAAGGGATCGACGAAGAGGACGTTGCTCTCGGTCAACGATGCCGGGTCGATGCGTTGGAAGCCCAAGAACTGCCCGCTGCCGTTCACGGTCAGGCGATAGATGTTGGCGAACTGGGACGAGACGTAGAGGTTGCCGCCCGTGGTGGCGCCGTTCGCGACCGCAGTGTAGCACCCGTCGCCGCCGAACTGCTCGACCCACGACGTGCTCGGGCTCGCCGCATGCGCCGACCAACAGCCGTTGTCCTGCAGACCGCAGAGCAGCGTTGGGCTGCCGCTCGTCGCCTCGTCGATCGACACGTGATAGAACTGCGTCGTGAGGTAGCCGGCGTTGAGCGAGGTCCATCGCACCTGGCTCGCGTTGATGTCGGTCGTCTTCCACACACCGCCGTCGCTGCCGCTGTAGGCGATGCTCGGATTGGTCGGATGAAAGACGAGCGCGTGCTGGTCGCTGTGCTGCTCGAAGTTCGATCCGTTGAAGCCGCCGGGATAGAGCCAGCCGCCGACCCAGGTCCGCGCGCCCGCGCTCTGGAACTGATCGGTCGAGCGCACGAGGTGAACGCCGCCGACGAAGACGACGTTTTCGTTGTCCGGCTTCACGCGAACGAAGAGGTCGTAGCCCCCCTGCGAGTCGAAGGTCCAGCTGTTGTTGTCGGCCGCGAGCACCGGGATGCCGCTCAGCATCGAGGAACGATCGGCCCATTGCCCGCCCGCGCCGCTGCCGTCGCCCGAGACGTAGGTGTAGCGGAAGAGTCGATGCGCGCCGTTATCCGCCGGGGTGACGAGCACCCAGAGCACGTTCGGATTCGAGGGCGCGAGGCCGAGCCCGATGCGCCCGTAGTTGCCGCTGAGCGCCGGCGGCGTGATCGAAACGAAGCTTTGTCCATCGCTCGAGCGCCAGATGCCGGGCGCCGGTGCCGGCGTGCCGGGCGGATTGTCGAGCGCCGCATAGACGACGCCGGCCGGGGTGACCGCGACGTCGGTCTGCGTGGAGATGGCCGCGGAGTTGAGTCCCCCACGAACGAAGCTCCACGACGCGCCGCCGTCGACCGAGCGCTGCACGCCTCCGATCGTCGCCGCGTAGAGCTCTTCCTGCGCCGCGTTCGAAGCGTCGAGCGCGAGACCCCAGACGAAGTCGAAGCCGTTGTCGAAGGCGGTCGGGCTGCCCGGCACGGTCGAGGCCAGCTTCTGCCAGCTCTGCCCACCATCGACCGACTTGAAGACGCCGGTGCCGTAGTAGCTCGCGCCCGGCAGCGAGGCGGAGTTGCCCGAGTACTCGCCGGTGCCGACGTACCAGGTCTGCGTGTGTCCGCTTCGCGTGTCCTGCACGATGGCGCTCGGCGCGTAGAGGTCGGTGCCTTCGCTGGTGAGCGTCCAGGTCTGTCCGTCGTTCGCGGTGCGCCACATGCCGCCCGACATGCCGCCCGCGAGGATCGTCTGCCCGCTTGCATCGGCGGCGTCGAGCGCGAGGGCGCGCGTGCGTCCGCCGACGTTCCAGATGCCGCGGTTGGTCCAGGTCGAGGTCGCCGGAGCCGAACGCGCGCCGTGCGAAGAGCGGTTCGCCAGAGCCGCCTTCTCCGCTTTCGCCGCGAAGGCGAGCTCCTTCGCGCGCATCGCACGCGGGATCGTTCCGGTCGCGGGATCGTGGAAGCGGACCCAGTCGAACCAAGCGCGGCCGCGCGGATCGTCACGGCGCTCGCCGAGCTCTTCTTCCTCGCGCGGCAAAGAAGGGCGCGCGTGGTCGCGCATCGACTCGCTCGCGGGCTCGCGCTTCATCGCGTCGATCGACACGACCGCGGCCGCGACCAGGGCGACGCTCGCCGCCGCCAGCAGGATCCTCTTCATCGGGTCGCCTCCCCAAAGGACAGGTCATCGAGATTCGCCACCGCGGCGAGATCGAATGCGTCGTGTTCCCCCGCGCGGAGCCGCGGCAGGGCCGCTAACCCGATCATCCCGGCGTTGTCGGAGCAGAGGAGCGGCGTCGGCCAGTGCGCCTCGCCTCCGAGGCGCTCGGCCAGGGCCGCGGTGCCCGCACGAAGCGCGGAGTTGCACGCGACACCGCCCGAGAGCAGCAAGCGCTTCGCTCCGGTGCGCCGCGCCGCCGCCTCCATCTTCGCGACCAGCACATCGACCACCGCCGCCTGAAAGGACGCGCAGACATCGCGGATGAAACGATCGCGGTCGGGACCCTCCGCCGGCATGCCGTGCCGCTCGATCGCGAGCTTGACCGCCGTCTTGAGCCCGCTGAACGACACGTCGAGCCCGCCCGAATCGAGACCGAGCCACGCGCGCGGAAAGGCGAAGGCGGTCGGGTTCCCCTCGCGCGCGAGACGATCGACCACCGGCCCACCAGGAAAGCCCAGGCCGAGGAGCTTCGCCACCTTGTCGAATGCTTCGCCCGCCGCGTCGTCGAGCGTGGCACCGAGAAGCTCGAATCGCTTCCAGGACGTCGCGAACATCAGCTCGGTGTGTCCGCCCGACGCGACCAGCGCCACGAACGGAGGCTCGAGCGGCCGCACTCCTTCGATCGCGTGAAGATGCCCTTCGATGTGATTGACGCCGAGGAGCGGCACGTCGAGCGACATCGCGAGCCCCTTGGCGGCCGCGAGCCCGACCAGGAGACACCCGATCAGGCCCGGCCCGCGCGTCACCGCCACCGCGTGGAGATCCTCGAGCTTCGTGTCCGACTCCGAAAGCGCGCGCCGCAGCACCGGCAGAAAGAGCGCCAGGTGCTCGCGCGACGCCAACTCCGGCACCACCCCTTCGAAGCTCGCGTGAATCGCCTGCGAAGAAACGACGTTCGAGAGGATCTTGCCGTCGCCGCGGAGCACGGCCGCGCAGGTGTCATCGCATGAGGTCTCGATCGCGAGGAAGCGATCCTCGTCGGACAGTGCCGTGCTCATTCCCCTCCTGAAGGATCAGCCGAGCGAGTGAAGCACACGCTCGAGCTTGGACCGAATCTCGAGCGCGAGCGGTTCGATGCCCGGATTGCCCACCTTGCCGAACTGCACCACCGGGTCGATCGCCGACACCGTGCAGCTCCCATCGCCGTTCGAGTAGACGACGACGTTGCAGGGCATCAAGACGCCGATGTCGCTCTCGGCCGTGAGCGCACGATGCGCGATCGGCGGATTGCACGCGCCGAGGATAGTGTAGGGCCGAAAATCGATCTCGAGCTTCTGCTTCATCGTCTCCCGGACGTCGATCTCGGTGATGACGCCGAAGCCCTCGACCTTGAGCGCCTCGATCACGCGCTCGCGCGTTTCGGGATAGTTGCCGGCCACACGGACGGCAAGCGAATACTGACGCTTCTCCACCACGCTGTACCTCCTGGATCGCGGACGCGCGTGGCCGGGGACAGGGCCCGCGAAGGGCTCAGTCTACTCCGAGTGGCGGCCCGTTAGTCCATCGCCGTGGCAAGCGCTTCTCGGTATACTGCGGCCATGGCAGTCGACGCACCGGGGATCGCCCCCAGCCTTCGCCGCGCCCTGAGCTTCAACCGCACCATCTCGAGCAACCTTCGCGTCAAGGCACTCTCGGAAGTGGTCGTCAAGGGCGGCCGGCTTCTCCTCGTCATCGGGGCGGCGCGCCTCTTGGGGCAAGAGCAGTTCGGGCTCTACGCCTTCGCGGTCGCCTTCGGGATGATCCTGGCCGATGGGGCCGACTTCGGATTGCACCTGCTCCTGGCGCGGGAGATCGCGCGCTCGCCGGGCGAGAGGAATGTCGTGCTCGGCCGCGCGGTGCGCGCAAAGGTGGCGCTGACCGGCGTCGTGCTCTTCGTCCTGACCGGCGCGGCGCTCCTCTATCCACGACCCTTTTCGGTGAAGGTGATCCTGGTGCTCGCCGGCCTCACGGTGGCGGCGCAGTCGTGGACCGATTTCTGGAGCCACTACTTCCGCGGGCTGCAATCACTCCGTGAAGAAGCGGTGGTCGGCATCCTGCAGATGGCGCTCGGCACCGGCATCGGGCTTTGGCTTCTCACGCGGGGCTCGGGACCACGCGAGCTCTTTCTCGTGCTCTTGGGCGCCGGGCTCGTCGCGAACGCGCTTGCGATCGTACTCGTGCGGCGCCGCGGCGGCCGTGTCGCGCCCGCGCCGGCCGACGAAATCTGGAGCACCTTCCGCTCGGCCGCTCCGATCGGGATCACCTTCGTTCTGGCGACGATCTACACGCGCA
>CAZZAH010000337.1:0-5257 GCA_964652115.1 uncultured bacterium
CGAGATACTCGAGGTGATGTCGCGAGCCGCAGAAGGAGGCGAAAACGCGCGCCTCGTCGCGGTGAGCGGCAAGCTCGAGCCCGGCGCTAGGGCACTCCCGCCGTCGGAGATCAAGAAGGTCGGACTCGACACACTAACCCTCCTCACGCCAGAAGAAGCCGACCGCAAGTCGATCCAACGACCCACTGCACGAAAGGCGCGGGCCCCCGTCGAGTCAGCTGGGCCTGCGGGTGTGGCGTTCCAATCCCTGCTCGATAAGGCCGTCGACACGCCCACGCGACCGCGTTCACGCTGATTTCCGTCACCGCAACCGCCGATCCCGGCGAGGGCATCCGCGACCTCTCGCTACTAGGCAAAGCCATCGGCATGCTGCCGCGCTTCGAGATCGAGGTCACGACCGCCATCGAGCTGGACTTCAAGGGCCTCACGCAAGGAGTCGAGATCGCACTGACCGGCTCGGCCAAGGACTACCAGAAGATCGAGGACGCGGTGATCGGGCTGGCCAAGGTCGCGGCCACGGTGGCCGGAACCCTCCGCCTCGACATTCGCTTCGCGCAACCCGCACTCTTCGGTGGAGACGAGGTTCGTGCCATTCGCAAAGTACTGACCGATCTCCAGCCGGGCGAGCTCCGGCTGAAGGGAGTGCTGGCATGACGCGCGCGCTCGTCAAGGACTCAGCCAAGCACGAAGCCTCTGGTCGCCATCGCCTCCTCCGCGGATTCCGGCTCGGTGTCGTGTACGAGGGCCCCGAGAACTACGGCGTACTGCTGGAGGAGACGAACGGTGATCCTTCAAAGGCGCCGGTGCCAGTCGCCCGCCTAGACGCCCCCCGCACGCAGCGCGTCATCGGAAGCGTTTTCAGCGCGATCAAGGCATCTGGACTCGTGAAGTCCGCGCTATCGCAGGCGAGGAAGAAGCCGCTTTGTTTGACCGAGGAAGCCGGCGTGCGACTCGCGCTGGTGCTGCTCTCCACCGCGCCTGTCGCGCGCCCCTCGCGCGCTGAGGCCATGGCCGACGCCGTCGAGTCGATGAGCGTCGAGGAAGCCTACTACTGGTACGCACGCGCGATGGGCCCCAGCGCCGCCCGAGTTCGCCGTGCACTCCGACTCTTCCTGGCGGAGGAGTGATGGTAGATCGACCGCGAGTTCTGATCGAGGAGTGGTTGCCGGTCACGGAGCTTGGAATCGAGAGTCGTAGAGAGAGGGCGGCGGCCAGCGCGCTCCCTCCGCTCAGCTTCTTGCATGTTTGGTGGGCGCGACGACCGCTGGTTGCCTCCGCCGGTGCGATTCTCGCGAGTCTCCTTCCCGCATGGTCGTCCGATCTCGCGAAGGCATTCCCTAAGGCAGACGAAGTGCGGAGCGAGGCGAATTACCGCAAGTGGTTCCTCAGGCTCTGTGGCATCACGGGGGACCCAGTCGCGGGGCGACGAGTGCTGGCGGCCGCGAACGAAAGCGGCCAGAAGCTCAAGGGCAACGGTTACGGCTACAAGCAGGCGTTCAAGAATTCCCCCTCACTCGCCGACCTAACTCTGCTGCATTCGCTGCTTGCACAAACCTGGCACGACCCACCAAGTCTGATTGATCCGACTGCAGGCGGCGGGTCCATTCCATACGAGGCGATACGCTATGGAATCTCCTCAGCCGCGAACGACTTGAACCCCGTGGCCTCCGCCGTACTACGCGCAGGCGTTGCGACGCCGGCGCTCCACGGCGTCGGGCTTGTGCCGGACATAGAAAAGTGGGGGCAGGTCCTGGTCCAACGCCTGAGACATGCGCTGGTCAGCTTCTTCAGTCTCGAGGCCGAGAACGAAAGTGTCGTCGCCTACATCTTCGCACGGACAGTGGCGTGCCCTCGAACGGGGAAGCCGGTGCCACTCTCGCCGAATTGGTGGCTCTCGAAGGAGAAGGGCGGCACGGCTGCGCGCCTTGTGACCGAACGCAACGGTCAGGTCCTGGATCGGTGCGAATTTGAACTCGTCTCGGGGAAGGCGATTGATTTCGACCCCGATCGCGGCACGGTTGCGGGGGGCGATGCGATTTCGCCGTGGGATGACCTCGCGATCGACGGAGACCACATCAAAGCAGAGGCCCAGGCCGGGCGCATGGGAAGCCAGCTCTACGCCGTAGCCGTGCGCGTTGGCGGCAAACGAGGCTTCCGGTCACCGACGGCGACGGACCTCGCGGCCATTTCCGCGGCGGAAATGGAACTAGCCCGCAAGCTTCCTGCCTGGATCTCCGGCGGCGTTGTACCGGCGGAGGAGTTTCCACCGGGAAACGACCAGCGACCGCGCCATTATGGGATGAATCTCTGGCGCGAGTTCTTCTCCCCACGCCAACTCCTCGTGCACGGCACATTCGTCGAGGAGTTTCAAAAGCTGGTTCCGGAGGTGCGAGCAAAGCTCGACCGCGAGCGCGCCGACGCGGTTCTTGCGCTGCTCGGACTGATGCAGGGGAAAGCGATCAATTACAACTCGTTCCTGGCAAGCTGGCACGTCGCGCGTGGCACCATGCGAAGCGTCTTCGAACGACATGACTTCGCGTTCAAGTGGACATTTGCCGAGTTCGAAGGGGCCCGGGAACTCTATCCATGGTGCCGCGATCAGATCTTTGACGCCTACGAGGGCATCGCAAGTCTTCTCTCCCCCGCGGACCGGCCCATGTTCGACCCCAAGAGTGGCATCGAGGTGCCGGCCAAGATCACGATCACCAAAGGCAACGCGGGTGCACTCACGAACGTCCCCGACCGCTCGCACACGCTCGTCTGCATCGATCCGCCCTACTACGACAATGTAATGTACGCAGAGCTCTCGGACTATTTCCTGGTCTGGGAGCAGCACACGATCGGCAAGATCTGGCCCGACCTGATGGACGGTGGTTTGGCAGACAAGAAGAACGAGGCTGTGGCGAACCTCGCTCGCTTCGCAGACGCGGGACACCGGAAGCGCGAGCTGGCGGACGCGGACTACGAAGCGAAGATGACTGCGATCTTCGCCGAGTGTTACCGCGTGCTTCGGGACGAGGGAGTCTTGACTGTCATGTTCACGCACAAGCGGGCGGAGGCTTGGGACACGCTCGGCATGGGCCTGATGGAAGCGGGATTCACGATCGAGACTTCGTGGCCGGTGAATACAGAGAGCGAGCAGAGCCTGCACCAGGCGGCGAAGAACGCCGCTTCCTCAACGATTCTCCTGGTTTGCCGGAAGCGCTTCAAGCCTGACGGCACGCCTCCGTTCTTCGAAGATCTGGAGGCTGAGGTTCGGGCTGCCGCCCGCGACGCTCTCACTCGTTTCGCGGCCGCGGGGATCTCGGGCGTCGACCTGCTGCTCTCGACCTACGGCCCAGCGTTGTCAGTGATCTCCTCTCGCTGGCCCGTGTACTCGTCGGAAGCTGACCCTGGCACCGGGCGCTCGCGACTGCTTCGGCCGGAAGAGGCCCTCAACGCGGCCCGCGCCGAAGTGGTCCGATTGCAACGGCTCCGCTTGATCGGGCGACCGGTGCAGCTCGACCCGATCACCGATTTCGCGCTCATTGCGTGGGGGACCATGAAGGCGGCGGAGTTTCCGTTCGACGAAGCGCGCCGGCTGGCACTTGCCGTGGGCGGGCTCGACATCGATGAACTGGCACGCGCCAAGGTTCTGGAGAAGAAGAGCGGGACGGTTGTGCTTCTGCCGCCCTCGAAACGGGTCCGGCGACGGAGCGAAGCTGAGGCTGAGTTGCCGGGTGTTCGTCCGGAGGCCACAACGTTTCCGGTAGCGCTCGACGCGGTCCACACTGCGCTCTACAAGGTCGAGGTCGATGGTTTGGCTTCAGCCAAGGCGTTCCTGGACCGGGCTGGGCTCACGAATGACACTCGGTTCCTGGCGGTTCTCCAAGGCCTGGTTAAAGCGATCCCGCGCACTCGATCGAAGGGTGAATGGGTGAGATCGGAGGCCGGATTGCTCGACAAGTTGTGTGCGGCGTATTTCCCGGCAATAGAGGTTCCCGCGGCGGACGAATCCCCACAGGCTCCGACGCAGGGCGATATATTCGAGGAGTAACGGTGGACCTGCAGACTGAAGGACCTGACCACATGGCGTTCGCGGCGGGCAGGGAGCCCTCGCTGTGAGTTTCCGAGACTTCGAGCTGGCGTCGATCTACTCGGCGGCCGACGACCGCCTGCACAAGTTTTACATCCCTCTCCTCAAGGAAGCGGTCGCGTTCGATCGCGTGACCGGATACTTCCGCTCGTCGTCGCTTCGGACGGTCGCGGCCGGGCTCTCGCACTTCATCGCCCGCGGCGGGACCATGCGCTTGATCGCTGGGGCCGAGTTTTCAGACGAAGACTTGACTGCGATCACCGACGGCGCGCCGCTGGACGAGGTACTCGCTCGGCGGCTTTTGGCGGACCCGCTCGAAGGGACCGACATCGTGACCGAGCACCGGCTCGAGACGCTCGCTTGGCTCGTGCGCGAGGGGCGACTCCAAATCAAGATTGGTGTCCCTGTCGACTCGCTGGGGCGACCGCTTCGCCGCGATCAGACCGACCGTTACTTCCACTCGAAGTATGGTGTATTCACCGACCGTGAGGGCAACCGCGTGGCATTCTCGGGCTCGATGAACGAGTCGGCCAGCGGGATCGAAGCGAACCACGAGACCTTCAACGCGTTTCCGAGTTGGTTCCCCGAGGTCTGGGCCTGGAGTGGCCGTCCCATCGCAGAGCGCTTCGAGGATCACTGGCGCGACCGCCCGGAGGCGGGCTGGAAGGTGCTCCCGCTTCCCGATGCGGTGGCCGAACAGCTGATTGCACGCGTCAAGGACCGGGCGGCTCCACCCCGTGCCAGGGACCCCGAGGAGGAGGCTCCGTCTGCCGATGCGGCACGCGATGCGGCGCTCCTCGCTTTCGTTGCACTCGCACCCAGGCTGCAGGGTGGCACCGGTGTCGGGTTCGCAACCGCCGGCGTTGAACCTTGGCCTCATCAGCTCGCGATTGCTCAGCGCGTCGTCTCTACCTTTCCCCGGTCGTACCTCCTCGCCGACGAAGTCGGGCTGGGCAAAACCATCGAGGCTGGACTCATTCTTCGAGAGTTACTCGTATCCGATCGCGCGACCAGTGCGTTGCTCCTCGCCCCAGCGTCGGTCCTGCGTCAGTGGCAGGAAGAGCTTGAAGAGAAGTTCTCGCTTCGGATCCCCCGTTACGACGGTGCGCGATTCCTGACTCGAACCGATGAGGAAATCACGGCACCGCCCGGCAACCCATGGTCGGCATTCCCGGTGCTCCT
>CAZZAH010000338.1:0-5236 GCA_964652115.1 uncultured bacterium
GAGGTGGAGCCCACGACCGGTGCGCTCCTGGCGAGGAATCCGTACAGCACGGAGTTCGGCGGCCGCGTCGCCTTTTTCGACTCGGACGACCGCAACCGCACCTGGAGTTGTGATCGTACCGAGTTCATCGGACGAAACGGCACGCTGCGGAATCCCGCCGCGATGTCACGCACGCGGCTCTCCGGCCGGGTCGGGGTCGCCCTCGATCCCTGCGCGGCGATCCAGGTCCCGTTCATCCTTGCCGAGGGCGAGGAGCGCGAGATCGTCTTCCGCCTCGGAGCGGGGCGCGACGCCGAGGACGCGGCCGCGCTGGCCCATCGCTTCCGCGGATCCTCGGCCGCGCACGCGGCGCTAGAGGCGGTGCCGCAGCAGTGGACGCATACCCTCGGCGCTGTCACGGTCGAGACTCCTGACCCCGCGGTCGACTTCCTCGCCAACGGTTGGCTGTTATATCAAACCTTGAGCTGTCGCCTCTGGGCTCGCACCGGCTTTTACCAGCCGGGAGGTGCGTTCGGCTTCCGCGATCAGCTGCAGGACGCGATGGCGCTCCTCCACTCGGAGCCCTTGCTTCTACGCGAGCATCTGTTAAATAGCGCGGCCCAGCAGTTCACCGAAGGAGATGTACAACATTGGTGGCATCCACCCTCCGGTCGCGGCGTGCGGACGCACTGCTCGGACGACTACCTCTGGCTACCGCTCGCCACCAGCCGCTATGTCCTCGCCACCGGCGATACCGGCGTGCTCGAGGAGGCGGTTCCCTTCCTGGAAGGCCGCGCGCTCAAGCCGGAGGAAGACTCCTACTACGACCTTCCGCAGCGCTCGACGCAGACCGCGCCGCTCTACGACCACTGCGTGCGCGCGATCCTGAACGGCCTCACCGCCGGCGCGCACGCGCTCCCCTTGATCGGAACGGGCGACTGGAACGACGGGATGAACATGGTGGGCGCGCGCGGCATGGGCGAGAGCGTCTGGCTTGCCTTCTTCCTGCACGAGGTCCTGGCGCGATTCAGCGAGGTGGCCGAGGGCCGCGGCGACCGGGCCTTCGCCGACCGCTGCCGCCAGGAGGAAGCGCGCCTTCGAGAAGCGATCGACCAGAGCGCCTGGGACGGAGCGTGGTTTCGTCGCGGCTACTTCGACGACGGCACCCCGCTCGGCTCAGCGCAGGCGCTCGAGTGCCAGATCGATTCGGTGGCGCAGAGTTGGTCCGCGCTCTCCGGCGCGGGCCGTTCGGCGCGAACGCGCCAGGCGATGGCCTCGCTATACCAGAGGCTGGTCCGGCGCGACGACCGCCTGGTCCAGCTGCTCGATCCGCCCTTTGATCAATCGCCGGTCGATCCGGGCTATATCCGGGGCTATCCCCCAGGCGTGAGAGAAAACGGCGGGCAGTATACCCACGCCGCGATCTGGGCAACGATGGCGTTCGCGGCTCTCGGTGACGAAACGCGCGCGGGCGAGTTGCTGACCATTATCAACCCAATTCACCACGGGAGCTCGCCGGAAGGAATCGCCAAGTACCGCGTCGAACCTTACGTGATGGCCGCCGATGTCTATTCTGGCCCGCCGCACCGAGGCCGCGGAGGTTGGACCTGGTACACCGGCTCAGCCGGATGGATGTACCGGCTGATCCTCGAGTCGATCCTCGGGGTCAATCTTCGAGCGGGACGCCTGTGCTTCACGCCCTGCCTACCGCCTGAATGGAACGAGTTCCGGCTGAGCTATCGCTTCGGCGCCACCATCTACCGCGTGCATGTCCGCCGGCATGCGTTGGACCAGTCGAGGGTGAGCTTGGACGGTGTCCCGAGCGAAGAGGACGGGGTGCTGCTGGTCGATGATCGCGCGGAGCATCTGATCGAGGTACGGATACCGAAGGCGGGCGGACCCGACCGCACGGTCGCCAACACGCCGGAATCTCTGGAGGTATCGTGATGCCGACGAAGACAAAGGCACAGCTCATCGCCGAGAACCTGGAGCTGCGTTCCCGTCTTGCGCAAACAAGCGAACCGGGGGGACCGGACGTCGACACCCCCCAGCCGGTCAAGCCTCGCGGTCGCGCCAGGGCCGCGATCGAAGAAGCGCTCAAGGCGTCGGAGGTTCGCTACCGCCGCCTCTTTGAAACGGCGAAGGACGGCATCCTCATCCTCGACGCCGCTACCGGGCTAATCACCGACAGCAACCCCTTCCTCGAACAGATGCTCGGTTACTCGCACGACGAGCTGGTCGGCCGGAAGCTCTGGGAGATCGGTCCGTTCAAGGATGTCGCCGCGAGCCAGGAGTCGTTCCGGCAGCTCCAGAGCAAGGAGTACATCCGCTACGAGGACCTGCCGCTCGAAACGAAGAGTGGCCAATACCGTCAGGTGGAGTTCATCAGCAACCTCTACCTGGCCGACTCGGTCCGCGTCATTCAGTGCAACGTTCGCGACATCACGGCGCGGCGGACGGCGGAAGCCGAGATTCAGAGGGCGAACGAGGCTCTCACGGTGCTGGTGACCGTCCTTCAGAAGCGCGATGTCGAGCTCACGCTGCTGAGTCGAATGAACGACCTCTTGCAGACCTCCGAGACCAAGGCCGAGGCCTATCGGATGATCGCGCTCACCGGGGCTGAGCTCTTCGCCGGACGATGCGGATGTCTCGCGGTTCTGCCCGAGGCGGGGCAGGATCTCCACGTCGTCGCGCGATGGGGCGACGAGCGCGTGGTCGAGGACAGCTTCGCGAGCACCGATTGCTGGGCGATGCGCCGTGGCCGGCCGCACGAGATCGTCGACCCGAGAAACGGTCTGGCCTGCCACCACTTCGTGAGCCCGCCGGAACGAGGTTATGTCTGCGTCCCCCTCACCGTGCACGGGGAATCTCTCGGCGTCCTCTACGTCGCGATAGGTGGAGAGGCGGGAGAGGACGATCGGAGCAGGGAGGTTCAACTCGCGATCTCGGCCGGCGAGGTGATCAAGCTCTCGCTCGCGAATCTCCGCTTACGCCGGAAGCTGCGCGAGCAGGCGACGCACGATCTACTCACCGGGCTCTTCAATCGCCGCTACCTGGAGGCGACGTTGCCCCGCGAGCTTCATCGTGCCGAACGAACCGGAACACCGCTTTCCGTCGCGATGCTCGACCTCGACCACTTCAAGCGGTTCAACGATACCTACGGCCACGATGCGGGCGATCTCTTGCTTCGCGAGGCGAGCCGCGTCATGAGCGAGAATCTACGCGCGAGCGACATCGCCTGCCGCTATGGCGGGGAGGAGTTTCTCCTCGTGCTGCCAGGCTCCTCGCTCGAGGACACGGTGCAACGCCTCGAACAGATGCGGCTGCAGATCGAGCGGACGGTCGTGTATTACGCGGGACAGATGCTCGCCACCATGACCTTCTCGGCCGGAATCGCGATGGCGCCAACCAGCGGTGCAAACGCGGAGACACTGGTGCGGGCGGCCGACGAGGCGCTCTACGTCGCGAAGCAGGCGGGCCGGAACCGGATCGAGCGCTATCGAGCAGCGGTGTGAAGAGGGAGCGGGCAGGGGCGAGCAGGCGCTCCTGTCTAAGTTACTCGGCGACGACGCCGAAGAGCTTCCCCACCAGCGCGGTGATGCCCATGGCCAGCAGCCCGCCCAAGAGAACGCGAGTGGCCGCCCTCAATCGAGGGGCTCCGCCGAGGTAGCCGCCGACCGCGCCCAAGACCCCCAACCCAGTGAGGGCCGATCCCGCGATGAAGGGGATTCGGAGTCGATCCGACGCGACGAGCATCGCGAGGATCGGGATCGAAGCGGCCAGGGCGAAGCTGGCGGCCGACACCAGCCCTGCCTGGACCGGTCGGGCACGCGATGCCTCGATGTGGCCAAGCTCATCGCGCGAATGTGCCTCGAGCGCGTCTTGCGCGCTCAGCTGCTCGGCCACCTTGAGCGCGAGCTCGTGATCGAGGCCGCGGCGCTCGTAAATGGTAGCCAGCTCGCGAAGCTCCGCGGCGGGAGCTGCCGCCAGCTCGGCCTTCTCGCGCTGCACGTCGGCTTGCTCGGTGTCACGCTGTGAGCTGACCGAGACGTACTCGCCCACGGCCATCGACATGGCGCCGGCCACGAGGCCAGCCACGCCGGCGATGAGGACGCCGCGCTGAGAGGAGGTGGCGGCCGCCACGCCGATCATCAGACTGGCGGTCGAGACGATTCCGTCGTCCGCACCGAGTACCGCCGCTCGCAACCAGCCTGATCGTGCGCTTCGGTGCAGCTCCGCCGGCGCACCAGCCGGCCCCACGCGCCTACTCGTCATTCGTGATGATAACCTTGAGCGCGCGCTCGTGCGTGGCGTCGCCGAAAACATCGTGGGCATGCATCGCCTCGCTCAGCTTGAAGTGGTGCGTGATCAGGTTGCCCGGCGCGATCCGGCCCGACATCACCGTCTTGAGCAGCATCGGCGTCGAGACCGTGTCGACCAAGCGAGTCGTCAGCGTGATGTTCTGCGACCAGAGCCTCTCCAAGTGGAGTTTCACCGCGGCGCCATGCACACCGATGTTGGCGATGCGCCCACCGGCGGCAACGACTTCCTGGCAGATGTCGAAGGTCGCGCCGACCCCAACCGCTTCCATCGCGACGTCGACCCCTCGCCCACCGGTCATGGCCATCACCTCAGTGCTCGCCTGCCCATCGGTGTTGTCCACCACCGCCGATGCCCCCAGCTTCCGCGCCACTTCTAGCCGATGCGCGTCGGTGTCGACCACAATGATCTCCGCCGGCGAATAGAACTGGGCGGTGAGGAGCGCGGCCAAGCCGATCGGGCCTGCGCCGACAATCGCCACGGTGCCGCCCGGTTTGACCGCCCCGCTCAACACTCCGCACTCGAAGGCGGTGGGGAGAATATCGCTCAGTATGACGAGCGCCTCCTCGTCCGCGCCAAGCGGGATGTTGTAGAGGCTGTTGTCCGCGAAGGGCACCCGCACGTACTCGGCCTGGGTGCCGTCGATCCGGTTGCCCAGGATCCAGCCCCCGCCGTTCTCGCAGTGGGAGTACATCCCGATCCGGCAGTTCTGGCACTTGCCGCAGGAGGAGATGCAGGAGATGACCACGCGGTCGCCCACGCGAAAGCTCGACATCGCAGTGCCGACCTCCGTCACCACCCCGACCCCTTCGTGCCCGAGGATCCGCCCGTCGGCGACGCCGGGAACATCGCCGCGCAGGATGTGAAGGTCGGTGCCGCAGATCGTGGTCTTGACGATCCGTACGATCGCGTCGGTCGGCGCCGCGAGGCCCGGGAT
>CAZZAH010000339.1:0-5217 GCA_964652115.1 uncultured bacterium
GCCGTTTGCGCCGCCGAAGCTCGCCCACCCCGCTGCGTCCCAAGAGGCAATGTTGTTGGCGGCCAGATCGTCGGCGGTCGTGAACGAACCGCCGGCTGCCAGCTGCGTCCCGTAGGCGGCCAGAGCATAGACGGACCCATTCGTTCCCTTCCCAAGGTTGCTCCAGGCAACTCCGTTCCATTGGGCAACGCTCTTCGCTGAGGTGCCTCCCGCAGTGGCAAAGGTGCCGCCTGCGATCAGTTTTCCGTCGTAGACCGTGAGCGCGTAGACCACCTCCGTACCCGATGCCGTGCCGACTCCAGATCCGAGCGCCGACCACGAGGCGCCATCCCACGAAGCTACGCGCAGAGCGGGCGTGGCACCGACGGACTTGAAGTTCCCCCCAAGCACAAGCGAACCCTGATAGATCGTCGCTGCCCAGACGGCGCTCTCCGTGAAGTTGGAAAAGGCCACGGGGAAGTAAGCCGGACCGGTACCGGGGCAGTTGAAGCCGCTAGAGAAGCTCCCGGTCAGAATCGGGGAGAACACGCCTCCCGGTCCCGACTCCGTTGCCTCACCGGCTTGAGCAAACACGGGCGCGCCGGAAGCGGGATCGGCTTGGACATCAAACCCGGACAGGTCCAGAGGGCCCTGGTACCCGGTCGCGCGGATTCGATCGAGATCAAGGGTTCCGTCCGCCCGGACCAAACTGCCAACCGACAGGCCGTCGCCAGCCAGGGCGCTTGAGGCCAGAAGCGCCAGGACGGTGGCGGTGGCCAAGCTCAAGCTCGGCCTGAGTACTCGATACATCACGTACATCTCGATCTCCTCCGATTCTATGGACAGGGATCGTCGAGTCGGCGGTGGCACCGAAGCGTCTCGACAGATGAGAGTCTTACCTGTAGTTGGCGTACGGAATAGGGAAACCAATCTAACGCGGAGGATCGCGGCTCGGCGAGAGCGGGATGGGCGACCGACCCGAGCGGGGAGCGAAGGGTGCTGCTCAATCCGCGATTGCGCCAAGTGGCGCGTCTTGGCGTATCATCGACGCGGGTCCTTGTCGAGTGCGCCCGAGCTGGACGATTTCCTCGCCGAAGGAATGGCGCGTCGACCGTCAGAGTGAAAGGGAGCCCCAACATGTTCCATCGCGTCGCATCCATCACCGGCCTGGGCTCACTTGTAGTGGCCTCCGCGATCGTTCCACTACCCGCCCTCGCCGCCATCCCCTACCCGATCTCCCCGTCCTGGCAATCCACCCCCAACGGCTACGTCTCGACCGGCGGCGGCTTCGCCGACATCAACCGGGACGGCTGGCCGGACTTCGTGGCGGCGAACGGCAACGACATCTCGCGCCAGCACCTGACGGTCTACCTGAACGCCGGCAACGGCACCTTCCCCCGCCAACTCGAGCCGGCAGTCGGCGGGCATCGAGTACAACGGGCGCCTGGGCCGGGGCGACGTGAGCGGTGACGGCTAGATCGACTGCACGGTGGCGGTCTACCTCGGCCCGGGCGGCTTCGGCGCGAAGGCAAAGGCGAAGCGACAATTCAACAACGCCGCACACAAACCCGCACTGCTCGCGGTCTCGGCCTTGGCCAGCGAGCTGAGGTCCCGCTGGTCAACCGGCGCGGACCCCGTGCCGACGCGTCGCGCGAACTACCGTGACAGTCATGCAGTCGCGCCGCGCATGCCGCCGGCGTCCCCGGGAGCCGCGATTCACCCGCGACGACGACAAGCAAACTTGTGGTCGCGCTGCCACTGGGGACTGAGTGAGCCACCCGCCTGTCTTCGCCTCACCATCAAATTGGATGGTGACTTACACACGCCAAGCGATCAATCAGGGCGAAGCGGGACCACTACTGCAGCCCCGCTCGCTTGGATTGCTTGCGCCGCTTCGCGCCACTGCGTTCGTGCGCTAGTGGATGACCGTCACTCGCCTGCTCGTCGACTGTCCCGGCGTCGTCACCCTGAGGAAGTAGACGCCTGAACGCAGCTCCGCTCCGCGGCTATCTCTGCCGTCCCAGGCGACTTCGTGGGCGCCCGCCGAGACGTTCCCGAGATCCAGCTCGCGCGCCTGACGCCCCTGAACGTCGTAGATCCGGATGCTCACGGCGCCCGCGCGCGGAACCGATAGGCGGAGGGTGTTCCCCGCACGCAGAGGGTTCGTCACGGTGAGGGTGGGCACCGCGCCCACGTTGTGGCCTGCGAACTCCGAAAGCTGATCGCGGCTCGGCGCGGTGAGCAGCGTCCCGGAATACCGAGCGAATCCAGACGACACCAGTCCGCCTGCCGTCGAGAAGTTCCCCCCGACGTATAGGTCATTTCCGTAGACGGCCAGCGCGTTGCCGACGGTGCTGCCCCCAAGGATCGAGCCACCGAGTCCCGAGGATACGCCGGCCCACGACGAGCCATTCCAACGCGCAATCTGATTCACAGTCGATCCGCTCGCACCGGTGAAGGCACCGGTCGCAACGACGTCGGTCCCGTAGAGCTCGATATCCAGAACATCTCCGGTAACGCCGGAGCCGAGGGCGGACCAGCTCGAACCATTCCACCGGGCAATTCGACTCATCGAAACGCCGCCGATGGCTGTGAAACGACCTCCGACGTACAGATTGCTACCATCGAGCTGAAGTGTGTAAATGGCCTGATTTGCCTGCTGGGTGTTGAATTTGCTCCACGATGACCCATTCCACTTCGCCAAGTACTTGATTGATACGCCGCCCGCGGTTGCGAACGAGCCGCCAACCACGAGGTTGCCTCCGTAGGCCGCCATCGCGAAGGGGATCCCCCCCCCCACGCCCGTTCCCACGTTCGCCCAGGTGGCGCCGAACAACATGCAGACGTTGCTGATAGGGAGCCCCGACATGTTCTGCGTGAACGAGCCACCGACGTACAATCGATCTCCGGCGCCGGCGTTGTAGACAACCATGCAATTGACTCCGCCGGCGGGGGCATCCACTGCCCCACCACTGCCGACCTCAGACCAGGTCGCCCCATTCCACCTTAGTATTCCAGTCAGGCTGGGCTCGCCGACCATGAAGGATCCACCGGCGTACAATTCTCCGTTGTACACTGCGAGGCAGCTGACCGATCCGATCAGGTTGTCTCCGATCGCGGTCCACGAGGCACCATTCCAACTTGCGATCCCCGCAATCGTCACTCCCGCCGAGAAATAGTTTCCTCCCACAACCAGATCTCCACCATAGATGCAGAATGCCAGACCCTTTCCGCCCAGGCCGAGGCCGGTAGCCATCGCGCTCCAGGTGCTGCCGTTTAGGGTCGCGCAGCTGGTCGCGACCAGAGCGCCGATGTAATGGAAGCCACCTCCGGCTACGAGACTCCCGCCGAATTCGGTCAGCGTCCAGATCATCGCGTCTGGCGTATCGGTGCTCGGCACGATCCACTGCGAGTTATTCCACTTGGCCAGCGACTTCATTGGTGTTCCGCCGGAGGAGTTGAACAACCCTCCCGCGTAAACGTAGGTGACTCCGCCCTCTGTCCTGACCAACAACGACGTGACCGAACCGTCAACCCCGGAACCCATCGCGGTCCACGCAGACCCGTCGAAACGCGCGACGTGCTGAAGGCTCGTGGCTCCGTCGGAAGTCGCGGTGAAGTCCCCACCGGCGACAATCCCGTTTTTGATCGCAAGCGCGTTGACCGGCCCATTGAGCCCAATCCCGACCTCAGACCAGGTACCGGCTGCGAATTTCGCCAGCCTGTAGGCTGCTCCCGTGCCCATCCAGGTGAAGTCACCACCGGCATAAAGCGTCTCTCCGTCGACCAGCAGAGCGTTGACGCTGCCGTTTGCGCCGCCGAAGCTCGCCCACCCCGCTGCGTCCCAAGAGGCAATGTTGTTGGCGGCCAGATCGTCGGCGGTCGTGAACGAACCGCCGGCTGCCAGCTGCGTCCCGTAGGCGGCCAGAGCATAGACGGACCCATTCGTTCCCTTCCCAAGGTTGCTCCAGGCAACTCCGTTCCATTGGGCAACGCTCTTCGCTGAGGTGCCTCCCGCAGTGGCAAAGGTGCCGCCTGCGATCAGTTTTCCGTCGTAGACCGTGAGCGCGTAGACCACCTCCGTACCCGATGCCGTGCCGACTCCAGATCCGAGCGCCGACCACGAGGCGCCATCCCACGAAGCTACGCGCAGAGCGGGCGTGGCACCGACGGACTTGAAGTTCCCCCCAAGCACAAGCGAACCCTGATAGATCGTCGCTGCCCAGACGGCGCTCTCCGTGAAGTTGGAAAAGGCCACGGGGAAGTAAGCCGGACCGGTACCGGGGCAGTTGAAGCCGCTAGAGAAGCTCCCGGTCAGAATCGGGGAGAACACGCCTCCCGGTCCCGACTCCGTTGCCTCACCGGCTTGAGCAAACACGGGCGCGCCGGAAGCGGGATCGGCTTGGACATCAAACCCGGACAGGTCCAGAGGGCCCTGGTACCCGGTCGCGCGGATTCGATCGAGATCAAGGGTTCCGTCCGCCCGGACCAAACTGCCAACCGACAGGCCGTCGCCAGCCAGGGCGCTTGAGGCCAGAAGCGCCAGGACGGTGGCGGTGGCCAAGCTCAAGCTCGGCCTGAGTACTCGATACATCACGTACATCTCGATCTCCTCCGATTCTATGGACAGGGATCGTCGAGTCGGCGGTGGCACCGAAGCGTCTCGACAGATGAGAGTCTTACCTGTAGTTGGCGTACGGAATAGGGAAACCAATCTAACGCGGAGGATCGCGGCTCGGCGAGAGCGGGATGGGCGACCGACCCGAGCGGGGAGCGAAGGGTGCTGCTCAATCCGCGATTGCGCCAAGTGGCGCGTCTTGGCGTATCATCGACGCGGGTCCTTGTCGAGTGCGCCCGAGCTGGACGATTTCCTCGCCGAAGGAATGGCGCGTCGACCGTCAGAGTGAAAGGGAGCCCCAACATGTTCCATCGCGTCGCATCCATCACCGGCCTGGGCTCACTTGTAGTGGCCTCCGCGATCGTTCCACTACCCGCCCTCGCCGCCATCCCCTACCCGATCTCCCCGTCCTGGCAATCCACCCCCAACGGCTACGTCTCGACCGGCGGCGGCTTCGCCGACATCAACCGCGACGGCTGGCCGGACTTCGTGGCGGCCAACGGCAACGACATCTCGCGCCAGCACCTGACCGTCTACCTCAACGCCGGCAACGGCACCTTCCCCGCCAACCCGAGCTGGTCCTCGGCCGACATCGACTACAACGGCCACCTCAGCCTGGG
>CAZZAH010000340.1:0-1457 GCA_964652115.1 uncultured bacterium
CATCGCGGCATCGGGGCGGACGTCGGCGCGACCGACACCTAGGTCGTAGAGCACTGCCGCCGGCACGATCGGCACGCGCGCCGCGCGAGTTGGGAAGCCGACACCGGCCGCCTCGAGGAAGCGCACCACTCCGCCCGCGGCATCGAGCCCGAAGGCACTTCCGCCGGTCAGAAGCACCGCATGGCACCGCGACACCAGGTGAAGGGGCGAGAGCGGATCGGTCTCGCGCGTGCCGGGCGCGCCGCCGCGTTGGTCGACGCCGCCGACCGCGCCGTCCTTTGGGCAAAGGATCACGGTACAACCGGTCGCGGCCTCGAGATCTTCGGCGCTGCCGGCGCGGAATCCGGGCACATCGGTCAGGTCATCACGAAGAGGCATGCGCGCGATCGTAGGGGATGCGCGCATGCCTGTCGATCGTGGGAGGCCAAGGCCTCCTCTGGGTCTACCGATACCGACCCTTGACGGCGCCCCAACTCAAGCGCGCGATCGGGGTCGACGGACCGCAGACGCTCGGCTCGCAGGACGTCCCGTCGCCGACGTAGAGACCACCACGCGTCATGCACTCGGTCTGGCTGATCGACTCGCACTCGCCCGCGAGGCAGCAGGCGCCGAGCGCGACTTGGGGACCGCCGGTGGAGCAATTGTCGATCGTGCAGTCGACGGCATCGCCGAGATAGCGCCCGCCGAGCGAGACGCAGACCGTCTCCACCAGCACGACGCACTTGCTCGTCGATAGACAGCACGCGCCCACCTCCGCGTTCTCGCAGTGCTCCGGCGCGCAGTTGATCCCCGCGCCCAGGAAGACATCGCCTGAGCAGATGCAGAAGCGCGCGGTCAACAACTGGCAGGTGCCGTCGCGTTGGCAGCAGCCGCCGACCTCTTGCGGAAGCCAGCAGGGGTCCGGGTTACAGTGGCTCGATCGGCCGAGGAACTCGCCCACGCCGGGCGTGTCCGCGTCACCCACGCACGCCGACTCGTTCATCATCCTGCACTCGCCGGTGAAAAGGCAGCACGCGCCATAGAGCTGGGCGGTGCATGGGGACGGATCGCATGTCGTCCGCGGATTTGCCTCTCCGCCTCTGGACCAGCACTCCACGTTCGACAGGCTCAGGCAGGTGCCGTCCCACAGACAGCAGGCCACGAGCTCGACCGGCACGCACGACTCCGAAGCGCAGATCGAATCGTCCCCCTTGTACTCGCCCGACTCGGTCCGGCAGGCCCAGACCGTTCGAAGGACGCAGCTCCCATTGTCCAAGCAACAAGCGCCGACGACCCAGGGCGCGGGGCACGGGCTCGGTTCGCAAGGTTGACTTGGTCCGAGCCAGACCGCGGCGCCGACCTGCGTGCAGGCTTCGGCGGAGAGGATCGAGCAGGCACCGTCGTGACCGCAGCACGCGCCGATCGCCTCCGGGCAGGGGTTGGGATCGCACCCCGTGGCATCCCCGCGGAAGTCGCCG
>CAZZAH010000340.1:1557-5215 GCA_964652115.1 uncultured bacterium
CCCGGCCAACCGAAGTCGCACTGGCAAAGCTCGAAGTCGGCGCAGTCACCCCAGCCGACGATCTCGAGGTCGGGTGGATAGCTCAGGCCGAAGGAGGCGCCGCGAAGCCGAGGAGCGGCGTCGGGATGGAAGGCGGCGAGGACGAAGACCATGGTCGGGCCCGCCGCGTCGACGCGTGTGATGACCGCGTCGCAGGCCGAGGGCGGCTCCTCCGCGCAGTAGGTCGTGGTGGTCGTATAGGTCAGCGTCGGGTTTGCGTGCAGAAGAAGCACACCGCCCGCGTTCGTTCCCGCCGTCGCGAAGGACGCGAACGAAAGGACGAGCAAGCACGCTGCTCCGAGCGTCGTGACCCATGCACTTGGTGATCGAGGAAGGGAAGTTCGACGAGACGTCACTGGGCACCTCCTCCGAAGAAGCTTCGGATTGACCCAATGCGCAGGGTGGGGGGAATCCCTTGCGGCTTGGGGAGAGTTACCCAACCCCGCGGGAAGCGTAGGCCTGCCGTCCGCGCCGAGCAACCCGCCATCGAACGCAATTCCGCCGCTTTGCCGAAACGAGGAACGGCCGCTGAATCCGAAGATCCAGCGGCCGTTCAAGGAAGCGAAGGCCCGATCGCGAACGACCGGGCCTTAGAGCAGACTAGTGCTTGAAGACCAGCGAACGGGTGGTGCTGAAGGTCGGCGCCACCATGCGGTAGTAGTAGACGCCCGCGGCGACCGAGCGGCCGCCGTCATCGCGTCCATCCCAGGTCGCGACGTGATCGCCGGCCTCGACCGAATCATTCGCCACGGTGCGGACCGCGCGGCCGTTCACGTCGTAGATCGTGATCTTGACGTGGGTCTGCGCCGGAACCTGGTACGCGATCTGAGCAACGCCACGAGCCGGGTTCGGAGCCGCCGCGCGCAGCGCGAAGCTGAGCTGAGCACCCTGAACCGGATCGCCGATGGCGCTCGAGCCGTCCATGTCGGCCAGGATCTCGAGGTCATCGACCGCCGCCTCGACCAGCGAGCCCGGATCGTTGTCACGGGCGGTGAAGCGAAGCTCGACCAGGCCGAGCGCCGCGCCGAAGCGCGCCTTGACGTCGTCGGTGATCGGCGTCCAGCCGGCGGCCGATTCGAGCGTGTTCTCGATCTGCTGCCACGCGCCGCCATTGTTACGGATCTCGACCACCCACGGGTCGGTGCCCGGGTTGGCGCCCGCGTTGTTCGAGTACCAGCGGAAGTACTTCACCTTGGCGGTAAAGGCGCCGGTCAGGTCGTACGAGACGGATTGAAGCGTGGTCTTGCCGCCATCGACGTCGGCGGTGCCGTCACCCTGGCCGGCCGCGGCGTTGCCGGTGACCCAGCACATCGTGCCGGGCGCCGGGGTGTTGTCGTTCTCCGGCTGGGCCGAGGTGCCGTTCGGATCGACGCGCACCCACTGACCCGTGGTCGCGTTGTCGTTCGCGTCCGGATTCACGATCCAGCTGTTCGCCGCCTCTTGCGTGTCGTACACGAGGGCGACGTCGAACTTGTGGGTGTAGGTCGGCGCGAGGAGCGGGTTCGTCCGCGACTGACCCGTCGTGTTCGCCGCGTGGATGTAGTACTCGACCTCCGCGGGCTGATTCACGTTCGGGATCGTCGCCGAGTAGCTGCCGACGCCGCCGCTGGTCAGAAGCACGCGCTGGAAGCTCCCACCATTGATCTTGTAGTCGACGTAGAGCTCGGCGGGGATCAGCGTGCCGCTCGTGTTGGTGATGGTGCAGTTGACGACCTTGTTGCCCTCGGTCGTCGTGGTGGCGAGCGGCGTATGCGTGATGGTGATGCCCTGGGTCAGGGTCGGGCAGCTGAAGCCGTGGTTGGTCGCCGCGACGCAGAGCGCGTCGTAGTTCGGCGTGCCGTCCGACAGGTTGCCGTTGTTGTCGTCGGCGACGAAGTTCGAGAGGACCTGCGCGGTCTGGTTCTGCGGCGCCGAGAGGTCACGGCCGAAGTGCCAGAGCTGCGCCGCCTTCAGCGTGCCGGGGCCGTTGCCCTGGATCTGCTGCAGCAGCTTGGTGAGGTCCCACTGGAAGCCGGCGATGACCTGACCGGCGGAGTGCACCTCCTGCCCGACCACGTTCTCCGGGTAGCGCAGGGTGTTCTGCGAATTCCGGATGCCGCTGACGCAGTTGTTCAGGAAGAAGCCGCGACCGATGATCGACTCCTCGGTCATGAAGTTCGCGAGGACGTCGGAGTTGCCTTCGCCCAGGCCCTCGTTGCCCTGGCCGCCGATCAAGGCGTTCTGGACACCGTGGCCGAACTCGTGGTGGACGACGCCCTGGATGGTCCCGGTGTTGGCGTAACCACCACCCTCAGGGCAGAAGTTGATGGTGCCATCCCAGTACGCGTTGCCGGGGCAGAAGCCCGCATCGTTGATGCTGGCGTTCGCGGTGATTCGCTGGAGCGGGTAGTTGAAGGTCGGGTCGACGAGCTGGAACCAGTCGTGAATGTCGTTGATGGCCAGGTAGATGTCGCGCTCGTCGGCCGCGGAGTTGCTTGGACTGAAGTGGACGTTGAGCGGGACGCCCGGGGTCGCGGTGCCGGAGAACTGGGCTTCCGCGCCGGCGATGTTGTTGAGGTCGACGTAGGGACTGTAGAGGTCGGCCGTCACGGTGCGCGGCGTGTTGTCGCCGTTCGTGATCGTCCAGGCGCCCGCGCCGTTGGCGTAGGTCGTACCGCCGCCGGTGACGTTGACGCGCAGGTACTTGTAAGCCTGGTTCTCCGTCCCGAGGCAGTAGGTGTCTTCCTCGACATCGCCGTCGGCGGTGCCGGTGTAGTTCAGGTAGTGGATGTCGTTGACGCGCTGGATCAGCTCACCGCTGTGCGCGTCGATGTAACTCTGCCACTTGCCGAGCGGGGTGCGCGTGCGGACGGTGGTGCGCCACACGAGGTGATGCTCGACCGTCGTCTCGCTCGTCGGCACCGGCAGAATGAAGAGCCGCGTGCCCGGCTCGACCCGATCGGTCGCCGAGTTGAAGGGGAGGGCGCGGACCGCGAGGTCCTCGGCCATCTTCGAGGTGATCGACGCCTTCCAGTCGACGTTGATGTTCGAGTAGAAGTCCGAGCCGCCGGTGAAGAAGCGACCCTGGTCGGTGAAGATCAGGTGGACCCGGCCGCCGAGGACGTCGACGCCGTGATACGACTGCTGGAAGATGACCGACTTTTTGCCGAGGCCTTCGCGCTGAGCCCAGAGCCGCAGGTCGGCCGGGTTGGCGTTGAAGATCGCGCGGTTCTGGTTGATCAGGCCGCGGGCCAAGCCCGGGACCGACTCGGCGGACAGGACGTCGTCCGCGACCTGCACGCCGCTTCCGTAGAAGTTCGACGGGCTATTGGTCTGCGCGTTCCAGGTGTAGACGTGCCACTCGCCGTCGAACTTCTGGTTCATGGCCTGCTCGACGGTGGTCTGAGCATGTGCGGTCGCGTCGGAGTGGAAGCTCCAGACGCCGAACTCGGGGAGCGGCTTCTCGAGCGGCTGCGCCGCGTCGTCCGTCGTGAAGGCAAAGGCGCCGGTCGTGCCCATGGCGATGCCGCCGATGGCGGCGCCGAGCGCGAGCGCCCAGGTGATTCGATTTCGATTCATCCTTCGGATACTCCTTCCAAGCGGTGGTCTGGCGAGCGGAGGACCTCCTGCCGCAGGCAAG
>CAZZAH010000341.1:0-5145 GCA_964652115.1 uncultured bacterium
TGCCGGCCGTGTTGTCGACATGCTGCGTGAAGATCACGTTGGTCGCGCCGGTGTTATCCCAGGCGTTGCCCTGCGTGATGCCCACGATCTCCAGGATCGTCGGATCGAACGTGCCCTTGAAGCTGCAGGCAACCACGCTATCCGGGTAGACCACGTTGAGCGAGATCACACGGCTGAGGTTGTTCTGGAGCGAAAGGACGCGGTCGTTGTCGATCGTGTCGAGCGCGCGGAGGGTCGGCAGCAGGCTCGAGTCGATGCAGAAGAGCTCGCTCGAGGTGGTCGCATCGTTCGCGACCGTGTTGCCGCTCGAGTCCTTGACCCGCGCGTAGAGGTAGTAGCTGTCGCCGTCGGCCGGAACGCCGTCGGGCGTGTCGGCGAAGGACCACACCGCGCTGGTCTCGGTCGAGCCGACCGTGCCGCTCGCGATGCAGAGCTTGGCGGTCGACGCGTCGAAGGTCGCGGCGGTGTCGTAGTAGAAGTCGACCCACCCGCCGATCGGCGGATTGGTCACGGTGAAGCTGAAGGTATACGAGCCGGTCGTCGCGAAGCAGGCCGGCAAGGCGCTGCCACCGGTGAAGGTCAGCGTGATGGTCGGCGTCGGCGCCTCCTCGTACTTCTGCACCACGTTCCGCTGAACGTCGGTGGTGTAGAAGTCAAAGTCGTTGCCGTTGACCAACAGCGCGAGGCCCTCGACCTGCGCGTACTTACCGAGGATGTTCCCCTCGGAGCCGAGCGCGGTGTCGTAGGTCGGGGCGGTGCTCCCGCCGGCGCCTTCGGCCGCCTCGTCGTGATAGATGACCACGCGGTCATGACCCTGATCCGCGACCGCGACGTAGACCGCGCCGGCACCGTCGGTGCCCGCGACCACGTCGACCGGATTCGCCAACAGATCGGAAGCGCTCGAGGCGGTCTTCCACGAGGTGACGTAGTTCATCCGCGCCGGGATGTTCAGCGCCGCGTCCTCGGGGATGAACGCCAGCTTCTGGATCCGATTGTTGCCGGTATCGCAGACGTAGACGTCGAACTGGTTCAGGTGCGAATTCCACAGGGCCGCGATTCCGCGCGGAGCGGAGAAGTGGCCGCCGGAGGTTCCGCTTGAACCGTAGCGCAAGACGTCAGGCGAGGTCTTGTAGGTGAACTGGAACTCGGTCGAGGCCGGCGGCAGCTCGCCATGGGTGCCGTCGCCGAAGGTGATCTGACCGGTCCGCCAGTCGAGCTCGTAGACCTGATCGGTCGGACCCGCGGCCGAGATATCATCGACGCGCGTCCACTCGTCGGGCGTTCCATCCGGATCGAAGGTGATCGCGTCGAGGCTTCCCTCCTCGATCGGCGAGGTCAACGTCCAGGTGTTGTAGTCCTCGGGCACGGTCGCCGGCGTGGTGCGGGCGAAGTCCGCGTCGGCCACGGCGCCGACCAAACCGGCCCCGGCCGGCTGATCGTCCATCGTGTGCGCGTCGCTCGGGAGCCAGTCGCCGGCGATGCCGGTGACCGAAGCGGCCGAGATGACCTTGATCCGGTCCGCGCCCGTGTCCGACACGAAGAGGTACCGACCCGACCCCGCCTTCACGGTCGCGATGCTGACCGTCGCGCCGACCGCACCATTGAGCGGCAGCGAGAGGCCCGGGATCGCGAGGCACGGATCGTCCAGGTTGGCGAAGGCGGTCGAGCTGACGACCGTCTGGCCCGTGGTCGCGTCCGTCACGGTGACGTTACCGGCGGCAACAGTCACGGTGTAGGTGTGACCGGTGACCTGGCTGTCGTCGCTCACATCGGCCGTTGCCAAGTCGAACGGACCGGTGTCCGCCGAGACGGTGACCGTCGCGAGGCTGGAAGCGCCGGAGCGCGCGACCGCCACGTCGTACGGCGTGGTCAGAACGTCATCGTAGGCCTCACCGGCGGTGATGGTGCCGGCCAGAGGAACGGTCACCGACCAGAGCTCTTCGTTCTGGCTGCCGGAGTTGTCGGCGGCATCCACGATGAAGAGATCATCGGAGGTGGCGGTGAGCTCGTTCTGGATCAGCGCGATCGAGCGGACCTGCTGCCAGCTCGAGGGCACGCCCGAGGTCGACTCGTTGATCTCGGTAATGACCGGCGTGGCGCCGTTGCCCGTACCGTAGTCGAGGTCGCCGATGCCGAACGCCGCGGTGGCGCCGGTCTGGTCGTCGGTCGTGCAGTAGCGCACCGTAAAGGTCGAGGTCGCGCTCAGCGACGAGGCCGGGAACAGAATCTCCGGCGCGTTCGTCGCGTCGTCGTAATCGATGGTGTAAACCTTGTCCGCGGCGACGAAGCCGGTCAGGCTCGCCACCCACGTCCAGGTCTCACCGTCGACCGTCACGATCTCCGAATACGGCACGATCCACTTGGTGGCGCCGGCCACCCACTCCGCCAGGTAAATCTGGTCGGTGTCATAGTCGCTCGCGGCGGCGACACCACCAGCCTGGAACGTGAACGAGCTCTGATCGGCCGCGATGAACGTGGCGTTGACCTCGAAGGCCTGGATCCGGTTGTTGCCGGAGTCCACCACGTAGACGACATCGCGCCCGTTGGCCGCGTGCTCACGCGCGGCGATCGCGAACGGCTGAACGAACGGAAAGTCCGTCGCCGGATCGTCGACCAGCTGGTTGATGCTGGGCGCGTTGATGGCGTGGAAGTACGGTCCGTTCCATTCGAGGATCGGATCGTACTGCACCGCCGCATCGACGGGCACAGCGCCGAACGCCAGGATGACCAAGGTCCCCAGCAGGAAGGCACTGAACTTCGACATCGGAATCCTCCTTTGCGCGTGGCTTGCGCGATCCCTTACCGGTCCCTCGGCCCGGCCGTTTCCCTGACTGCGCTCTCTATAGGTCTGCAAGCCGTTCATCCCTGACTCCTCTTCTCGTGTGGACCGCCCTCTTGACCGCAACGGTCCGTCCCTGGTTGGTCGGAGCCAGGGAACACCGGGAGAACGGATGCGAATTCCAGGTCGATCTGGCATCGGCGCTCTCCTATGACCTCTTGAGGATCCAGGCATTTCGGATGTTGAAGTTCATCCCATGCCGGTTGTGATCCAGTAGCCGTGTGTAGTTCTCGGGTGTGTCACTGCCGCCCGCTTCGGACTGTGTAATCAAGCGAAGCGTGCTCTTGTCGCGGTCGCCGACCAGGCGCGCGCGAACGACAGCGAGATCACCGGCACCGGCGGCACGGGTGCCGACCGCGACGCCGCTCTGAAAGGTGATCGTCCAGCTGAGGTTGTATCGGACCAAACCGGGTACGGGCGCGCCGCCGGCCTGCGATTCGATGAAGCCGCCGTTTGAGCTCCAGAAGTCGCCGGGACGCACGCTCAGGATTTCCACCATCTGCTGGTCGTAGCCGAGCACGAGCGCGGCTCCCGCCAGGTTCTGCACGTCGCGAATGCGCAGGCTGAAGGTGAACTCGTCGCTGCCTGCGACCTCGATCGTATCGGGCGTGACCTCGATCGTCGGATACGACGCGGTGTGAAAGACGGCGTCCTCGGAGAAGCTCGCGAGGTTCGCGCGATTGGTGGCCTGGAGGCGGAAGTGATAGCTCTCGTCGTCGACCAGCCCGGTGAGCGTGAGCGCGTGCGAGCGCGCGAGCGGCGTGGTCGGCGTGCTGAGCGTGGTGCCGTACGAATTGGTCAGGCCGAAGAAGAGCTGACCTTTCGTCTTGTCGTCGGTGCGCCAGGTGACGGTCGCGGTGGTCGGCGTGATGCCCATCACCTCGACGTTCGAGATCAGCGGCGCGGTCTGATCATTGATGTCGGGCGAGACCAGCGTGGTGAAGTTCTGCGCTTGCGAGACCACGCGCGGGCCGAGCGGGCTCGAGGCGGTGATCTGGTAGAAGTACTGGGTGTCGCCGTCGAGCGGCTTGAGCTGCACGCTGTGCGTCGAGCCGAGTCCGCTGGTGGCGGAGGAGCTCAGCGCGGCGGCGGAACGTCCGTAGGCGACGGTGCAGACCGCTTGCTGCGTCGTGTTCCACTTCACCACCGCGGAGGTATCCGCGAGCGAGGAGACCTCGATGTTGCGAAACTCGAGGGCGCCCTTCCCTGGGTCGTTCCCTCCATTGCCGCCGTTCCCGCTAATTCCGCACGCCGAGAGCACGAGCAGAAGCGGAAGCCAGATCCAACGTCCCAGGTTCATCCATGACTCCATCGGGAACCTCTCCAGCGCTTCGTCCTTTGAAGCCCCCCTGCGAGAGCTCCCTGCGCGGGATCCGAGGCATCCCTTTCGTTCGTTCGTTAGTCGCCCAACGTGCCCTCGCCGCAGACTGGCGTTCGGGCACAGGTGTAGTTGGGCGCCGACACTTCATGGATTCGTCCCCGCGCAAAACTGCCTTGAGAAAAAATCAGGCTTGTGCTGCCCATATTGGGATAAGGTCCCAGGCTTGCTCGCGGCGTCGACCGGTCGGTATCCTCGCGCTTCGGCTCCGCGGGAGAGGCTTCATCACGCGGCGCCGAGCTTGATTTTCCGTGAGCGTGAAGCGGCGAAACGCTTCCACAGAAAGGCGATGTATGGGAACGACGATCGACCGAGGCACCGTGATCGAGCCCGTGATGACGTCGGAACGACGTGCTCCGATCGACCCGACATTGGATCTCGAGGCGGAGATCAAGCGCCTTCGCGACGAGCGAAAAGCGGTCATTCTTGCCCACTACTACCAGGAGTCGGAAATCCAGGACATCGCCGATCACGTCGGCGATAGCCTCGCGCTAGCGCAAGCCGCCGCCAAAACTGACGCCGAGTGCATCGTCTTCGCCGGCGTTCACTTTATGGCGGAGGCGGCGAAGATCCTGAATCCGACGAAGCCGGTCTACGTGCCTGATCTGAAGGCGGGCTGCTCGCTCGCGGAAGGTTGTCCCGCGCATGCGTTCGAGCGTTGGCTGAAGAACTATCCCGGCCACTACGTCATCAGCTACATCAACTGCTCGGCCGCGGTGAAGGCGCTCTCCGATGTGATCTGCACTTCATCGAACGCGGAGAAGATCGTTCGGTCGGTGCCCGCGGAAACGCCCATTGTTTTCGCGCCCGATCGTCATCTCGGCCGCTACCTGATTCGTCGCACGGGCCGCGACATGGTGCTCTGGCCCGGCACCTGTCAGGTGCACGAGATCTTCAGCGAGAAGCGCATCGTCCAGCTCAAGCTGAA
>CAZZAH010000342.1:0-3501 GCA_964652115.1 uncultured bacterium
CCGTACCATGTGCCGATGCACTGCGCCTGGGTCAGGACCGAGCATGCAACGTTGTACACGCAGCAGGCACCGACAGCGGTCGGGTCGCACGGGTTCGGCTCGCAATCAGTGCCGGCTCCGAGGAAGAAGGAACGAACTTCTTGCGCACACTCAGTCGCCGTCTTTGTTAAACATATTCCGACGGGTATACAGCACGCGCCGGTCGGTTGCGGACAGGGGTCGGGTGAGCAGTCGGTGCCGGCGCCGAACCAATCGCCGCCGCACCGCGCCTGGGTCGTCACGCTGCATGTGTCGCCCGGCGCACAGCATGCCCCCAACGGTTGCGGGCAGGGATTCGGCGTGCAATCGACATCGTCGCCGAGCCACAGGCCGTCGCACGCGACGTGAAGCGTGATCGTGCACGCTCCGCTCGGCAAGCAGCACGCGCCCTCACCGCTGGGGCAAGGATCCGGATCGCACTCGACACCGGGCAGGAACAGTCCGCCGAGCTCGGCACACTCCACGCAGCTTCGGAAACCACACTGGCTGCCTTGAACGCAGCACGCGCCGAAGGTCAGAGGACAGAGCTCGCCGTCGCCGCCATGCTCAAAGCTCGGTCCCGGATCGGTGACCGGACCGCTCGCGCGAACGACGCGGGTGCCCGGCTCGCCGCCGATGCCGCGAGGAATGCCGTCGCCCCCTTCGCCGCCGTTGCCCGTGCTCTCGATCTCGACGCCCAACGGTTCGCCCGCGCGCGCGCCGCCCGCGCCAGGCTCGCCATCGTCGACCGTGCCGTTGCCTCCCTTCCCGCCGCGGCCGCCTTCGAGCGGATCGCAGGCGATCTCGCAATCGTCCCAGCCGCTCCCACCCGAGCCGCCGCCGATGATCGCGTAGCCGCCGTCGCCGCCCTGGCCGAGGGGCTGGTCGAGATGGTTGCGCGTACGTGCGCGGCCGCCCTTGCCGCCGGTCGCGGTCGATCGACCGCCGTCGCCGCCGTCGGGATGCGCTTCGTTGCCGTCGCCGCCGCGACCCGAGCGTGCCTCCGCTCGGCCGCCATCGCCCGCGTCGCCGCCCGTCACGGTCAACTCCGAGAGGCCACCGACATCGCGCCAGCGAAGTCGCCTTGCGGGCGAGTCGGAACCGAGTCCGCCCTCCGCCGTCGCGGGGCCGCCGTTCTGCGCCGCATCGCTTCCCGCATCGAGTCCACGCGCGGCTTGCGCTGTCGCATGGCCACCGTCGCCCGCCTCGCCGATCTCCAGGCGAAGCGGACCTTCGATCGAGATGCCGAGCTTCGCGCGCAGATCGATGATGCCGGGGAGAGCGCCGACACCGCCGGTCGCCTTCGCGCTTGCCGCGATGCCCGCGCCTTCGCGCTCGATGCCGGTCGCTTCCGCGCGACCGCCGTCTCCACCGGCTCCGCTCTTCAGCACGTTGCTGCCGGCGAAGTACATCTCGGCCGTCGCGTGGAAGATCACGTCTCCGCCCTTGCCGCCCGGTCCACCCTTCGCGATCGCGTCCTCGATGCCGCTGTCACGACCGATACCGCCTTCGCCTCCGTCTTGCGCATGGGCGATGACGTTGCCGAGGAACTGGATGTGCCCGCGGACCCTCACCTCGATCGCCTGGCCGCGTCCGCCATGCTTGCCGGTGACGCCTTCGCGCCCCGTCGGTGCCTGCGCTTGCTCTCCGAAGAAGCCGACGCGCGTGTTCCGATACTTCATCACCCAGATGACCTCGCTCGATGTCGCGGCGCGCGGGCGGATGAACTCGCCCGTCGTGTCGGGAAAATCGGCGTCGGTCAAGGTCGAGTCGTTCCGAATGAAGATGTCGCCCGCGCTCAGGAGCTCGGCGCCGCTGAACTCCATGTCGCCGTGGCCGAGGATCGAGAGGCGCGAGCTGTCGCCCTCCGCGCCGACGTTGCTGATCGTGCCGGTGACCACGACGGCGCTGTCCGAGCGGATGTCGATCGCGTGGCCGGGCGCAGTGAGCGTGCCCGCGATCTCGATGCCGTGTCGTGCGCGAAGGAGGAGGTCGCCGCTGCCGGTCACGGTGACACCAGAGGGGATGCGGACCGCGTCGAAGGAATGCGCGCCCGAGAGGGTCACGTCGCTCGTCGGCGCGAAGTCATCACCCGCGATCGGACCCGTGCCTCGATCGTCCTCGCTGCACGCGAGCGCGGAGGCGAGAAGGAGCGCAGCGACCGTGTGGTGGCCGAGAGCGCGGCGGGCGCGCGATTCGATTGCCATGAGCGACTCCCCTTTCGGGAGGGGCTCGCCATCCGCGTCGTGCAGCGGGCAAGGGCGTCTCCCGAGAGGTCAGCCGCGAAATCGGGATGCACCCCGCCAAATTATCTCAGGGCACTCCGATCTCGCGCAGCCAATCACGCATCGTGGAGCAGTAGGCGGGGCTCATCTCGAAGTGCGGCATCGGCGCCGCGCCCGAGTGGCGCGCGTCCATCTCCTTCAGCGACTCGGCGGCGCCCGCTTCGAGCTGCATGCCGTGACCGGCATCGGGGAAGACGCGGATCGTCGCGCGCGAGTGCGGTTGCTTCGCGAAGGCGGCCTCCATCGCGTGCACGCTCGCGTCGACCGGGATGTGCCGATCCTTCGCCCCGAAGAGGCAGAGAAGCGGAACGCGGATCGCCTCGAGATCGGCGGCCGGTTCGTAGTTGCCGTGGTGCATGAAGTACTCGCGTTGCTCGCCGCGAAGCGAATCGCGCAGCGTCGGGGTCGCGCCCCACTTGAGCTTGGCGAACCAGCTCGCGTCGCGCGATGCGCCCCAGGCGCGCTCCAGCTCCGCGCGACCTTCGCCGGTCTGGTAGTAGTGCCAGAGAAGTCGACGCACCGGATAGGCCGCCGTGAGCTCGGCTTCGGTCCACTCCCCTTCTTCACGCAGCCGCTCCATGCGTTGATAGAGCCCCTGCTCCACCGGCGAGACGCCGGGCGCGGAGATCAGGATCGCGAAGGCGAGGCTTGGATCGTCCGCCGCCATGATCTCGCCGACCCAACCGCCTTGGCTGATGCCCCAGATGCCGACGCGCTTGGGATCGACCTCCGGTCGCGAACGAAGGAAGCGCACGGCCGCGGCGCCGTCGCGCGCGAGCGCGTGGAGGTCGGGCCCGTCGGTGTAGGTGCCGCCCGATCCACCGATGCCGCGCTTGTCGAAGTCGAGCACGACGAGCCCCGCATCGAGGAGGCAGTCGAGCTGCCCCATGTGGCGGAGCTCGCTTCGATCGGAGTCGCCCGATCCGTGGAGAATCACGACGCCGGCGGGACGATTCGCGGGGCCGTCAGGAACGTAGAGGGTCGCGGCGAGCTCGACGGAGTCCGCGGGGATGCGCACTTCCAACGCGCCGGCGGTCGCGCGGAGGGGCAAGAGCAGCGCAAGCGCTCCGCACGCGAGGGCGAGGCAACGATTCAGAACGAGCGATCGAGTCATGGACCGGGCTCCTTTCGAAGGGTTCGCCCCAGAGATTCGCCGATGCCGGGCGCATGTGTCTTGAACGGCAGAAACCTATCGTGG